>JBDSZF010000253.1:0-10640 GCA_039925285.1 Polaromonas sp. | reverse complement strand
CTGTCTGTGATACCGCTCATACTCAGATCCACAGGGGGTTTTGATACTTTTACTGCTGCTGCCACGCTTTTCTCTTCTGTTGTTAGCGTATGACTTTAGCGCAGGGAATTCAAATTGAGAATTGCTGGCAGCTTCGCTGCCGCCCCCTGCCTCCCCGGCCTGAAGGCTAGAGTTTCTCGGGAAGTCATCCGATGAAACTAAAAATTCTCGTAGGCACCATGACCCGTAGCGCCGAACTGGTAGCGCAAGCCATTCAGACGGAATGTGCGGATCTGGTGACGGGTATTGACATCGAGCTCATGGATGGTCTGGGCATGAGTGTTTTTGATGCAGAAAAAGCTGAAGAGGTGATCTACCTCATCTGCACGTCCACCTACGGCGCGGGCGATGTGCCAGACAATGCGCAGGCACTTTATCAATCGCTGGACGCCGAGCCACGGTTTTTGGGCCATGTCCGTTACGGCGTGATGGCGCTGGGTGACAACAGTACCCATCAGCAGACCTTCTGTTTTGGCGGAAAGAAATTTGACGAGCGTCTGCAGGATCTCGGGGCGCAGCGCATCGGTGAAATCTGGTGCCACGATGCCAGCAGCGGCAGCCTGCCGGAAACCGAGGGTACCCCATGGTGTCGCCAGTGGCTGAAGGACGCGCTGCTGACGTCGGAACTTCTGCGCGTCCACCCCTGAAAAGTCGCTACAGAAGCGCTCGCAATTCACGCGCCGCGTCCAGCAGCAGCGGCAACAGATCGCGGCGCAGGTCGTCAGCCGTCAGCCGCTGCGGCGAGGTCACGACATTGAGCGCCGCCACGGTGCGCCCCTGCATGTCACGCAGCGGAACGGCCAGCGCATGCACATCCAGTTCATGCTCCTGGCTGGCCACGCAATAGTCGTCAAGCCGCGCCTGTTCTATCAGCGCCGCGAGCCGGTCCGGCTCGGTGATGGTGTGCAGTGTCAGCCGGGCCAGGCCGCCGCTATCGGCCTTGTTGTTCAGCCACGCGCTGACTTCGGGTTCAGGCCTGGCTGCCAGCAGCATTCGTCCGGTGGAGGTGGCATGGGTGGGCAATCGGGCGCCCAGGTGCAGGCCATAGGCCAGCATTTTGACGGGGGCTATTTTTTCATCCGCCGAACGCCTCCATTCAAACCCGCTGCGCGCCACGATGACCACCTCGGCGCCATCGAGCACGACCGCAGAAAACGACTCCCGGGTCTGCACGGCGAGCCGGTTGAGCGTGGGCTGCACGGCACGCGGCAAACGCGCCGTTGCCAGATAGCTGCCTGAAAAACGCAGCACCTTGGCCGCCAGCCAGAAATAACTGCCGTCAGTTTCCAGATAGCCCAGATGCGCCAGCGTCAGCAAATGGCGGCGCGCCGCGGCCCGGGTAATACCGGCCCGCTCGGCGGCCAGCGTGGCATTGAGGCGCTGGCGCTGGGTGTCAAAACTCTCCAGCACGGCCATTCCTTTGGCCATGCCTTCAATCATGTCGCCCTTGGCGATGGGGGCGCCACCGGCTGCAGAAACAGTCTTTGGATTGAGCATTGCGCGATCATCGCACAAGCAGATAGCACATCGCGCAAAGCCGCTGTCAGGCGCTCGACGCTGGCCAGGCCCATGCTTAAGCTTGAACCCAATGGAAACGCTTGCGAAATGCATCGCATGCTGCAGGCGTCACAGAGACACACTCAAACACTCTTTGCAGGAGACAAACATGCGTACCCAGGTTGCCATCATTGGTGCCGGCCCTTCAGGCCTGCTGCTCGGCCAGCTGCTTCACAAGGCGGGCATCGACGCCATCATTCTCGAACGCCAGACCGGCGACTACGTGCTGGGCCGCATCCGCGCCGGCATTCTGGAGCAGGTCTGCATCGACCTGATGGACGAGGCCGGTGTGGGCGAGCGCATGCACAGGGAAGGCCTGGTCCACGGCGGCATCGAGATGCTGTACAACGGCAAGCGCCACCGCGTTGACCTGAACCAGCTGACCGGCGGCAAAAACGTCATGGTCTATGGCCAGACCGAACTGACCCGGGACTTGATGGATGCGCGTGAGGCCGCCGGTCTGCCCACCGTGTATGAGGCGCACAACGTCGCCGTGCATGACTTTGACAGCAAAAAGCCGCGCGTGACCTACGAGAAAGACGGCCAGAAGTTCGAGATCGAATGCGACTTCATCGCCGGTTGCGACGGTTTTCATGGCGTGTGCCGCGCCAGCGCCCCGCGCAGCGCCATCACCGAGTTTGAAAAGGTGTACCCCTTCGGCTGGCTCGGCCTGCTGTCCGACACGCCGCCGGTGCATGACGAACTCATCTATGTCAACAGCCAGCGCGGCTTTGCGCTGTGCTCGCAGCGCAGCAAGACACGCAGCCGCTATTACCTGCAGGTGCCGCTGACCGACCGGATCGAAGAGTGGACCGACGAGGCGTTCTGGCAGGAACTGCGCCTGCGCCTGGACGAGGAAGGCCAGGGCAAGCTGATCACCGGGCCGTCGATTGAAAAAAGCATTGCCCCGCTGCGCAGCTTCATCACCGAACCGCTGCGCTTTGGCCGCATGTTCCTGGCGGGCGACGCCGGCCATATCGTTCCGCCGACCGGTGCCAAGGGCCTGAACCTGGCCGCGACCGACGTGAAATACCTCTCCAGCGCGATCATCGAGTTCTACCAGGACAAGACCGAAGCCGGCATTGACGGCTACTCCGAGCGCTGCCTCAAGCGCATCTGGAAAGGCGAGCGCTTCTCGTGGTGGTTCACCCAGCTGATGCACCGCTTCCCCGATGACGGCGCCATCGTTGCCAAATTCCAGCAAGCTGAACTCGATTACCTGCTCAACTCCGAAGCCGGCTCGCGCACCATTGCAGAGAACTATGTCGGACTGCCGCTGAATTTCGGCGAATAAAGAGCCGCTGGCCCGTTGCGGGCCGACCTTCTGCGGGCGACGCCGTCGCCCGTTTTTCAATGGCGCGGCGTTTTTGCGGTGAATCGGGAGTCATTCAAGCTCTGGCCGTCGATAAAAGGCCTGCTGAAACGCTCTGTGTCAGTATTGAGGGCGATCGCTCCACAGCAGTTTTCAGGCAAGGCGAGCGCCATGACACGGCAAGCCGCCAACTGCTGCGCCAGAACGGGGGTCCACTCTGTCAATGCCAGGCCAAGGCATTTCAGCCCTGCCTCAAAGCGCGTCCATGCCTGAGCGAAGGCGACCGGGCGTTGCGCGGGTGATGTTCGCTGCAGCAAGCCGGTCACCGTCGGGCCAAGATAGTCCAGTGCCACGTCCGCCCAGTCGGGCATCTCCTCATCGACTCGGTCAACAGGCATCACATCAACGCCAATGCCAGCGCCAGCGCCCCGGCCAATGGCGGCCAGACTGAGTCCGGGCGCATGGCTCACTGAAACATTCAGGTGTGCAAGGGGAAAATCCACCCGTATGGCTTGCCCAGGGCACGAAACCAGCTTGACCGACGCTGCTGGCTGATCAAGGAACACCGCGAGCGTCTCTCGCAGAGCCGTGCGAACAAGGTCCCTTGCCAGCAAGCGCTTGGCCGTGGCAGGGGTTGCAACACTGATAACCGTCAAGGCCTGGAAGGAGCGAAGCTCATCGACGGCAGCTTGCATGCCCTGCGGCCACGCATGAACGAGCATGAGCTTTTGTGAGTGCAGCATGTCAGTTGCGCGCAGGCGCCGCCGGACAACCCTTCCAGCTGGAGGCGGCAGGAATGAACTCCCCTTTCATCACCAGCGTCAGGGCGCCGAGTTTGGCGTTGTCGGCCACCACTGCGCTGTAGAGCACCGCGCTGCGCGGCCCCATGTACACGCGCTGCCCGATGGTGACGTGGTCGATCTTCATCACGCGGTCTTCGAACAGGTGGGTTTGGGGGCAGGCCAGCGCATTCAATTCGCTGTAGTCGCCAATCGTGACGCAGTCGAACTCGGTGATGTCGGTGGTGTCGAGGTACACGCCTTTGCCGATGCGGCATCCCAAAAAGTTCAGGGCCACGGGCAGCAAGGGGGTGCCGCGCATGTAGCGCAGAAAGTTGGGCACCGCAATGCCTTCATACAAATTGGTCACGCCCTCTGACAGCCAGACAAACGGGGTCCACATCGGCACGCTGCATTTGCGGTAGCGCCGCATCATCGACCACTTGATGGCGGCAATGAAAAAGAAGGTGCCAACGCCATAAAAAAGACCGGCGCCCATCAGGTAAAGAATGACGGCGCCCCAGCGGCCATCGCCCGCCATGGGCATGATGTTCAAGACCACGGTGTAACCGACAGAAATCACGATCGCGTGCGGCGCCACGATGCGAAAAGCTTCGATCAATCCGCGTGCCAGGCGGCGGAATGGCGAAGGCCGGTAGGTCAGATGTTCGGGGAAACCGCTGGTCTGCTCGCGCGCCGGCAGGTGGATAGGCGGTGAACCGAGCCAGGTGTCGCCATCCTTCATGGCGTCGTTGGCTGGCGCACTGGAATGCACGCCAATGAGCACGTTTTCCGGCAGCGTGGTGCCATCGGGAATGTAGGACCCGTTGCCCACAAAGCTGCGCCGTGAAATCACGGTCGGCTGCATCGACATCCAGCCGCCGTCGATGCTCTCATCGCCCAGCATGACCGCATCGGCGATAAAGGTTTCGTCGCCCAGCGTGAGCATGTCGGGCACCAGCCCGAGCGCCGAGGAAATCTCGGCGTCGCGCCCGACCTTGGCCCCCAGCAGCCGGTACCAGAACGGGGCGTAGACCGTGGCATAAACGCCGTGCAGAACCGCAAGGCTGGATTCCTGGATCTGGTTGACCAGCCATTTGGCGCAATACAGATTGCTGTGAACGGGCCAGCTGCCAGGCTTGAGACGCGGCAAAACGGTCCAGCGGATACCGGCCGACAGCAACGCGGTGATGACAATCAGCACACAGGTGGCCGGGAAAGCGAGGATGAAATACTTGGCCAGCTGGAATGACAGGTTGCTGCTGCGCAGTACCGGGAAACGCTCGGCATCGTCGATCCAGTCAATCAACACAAAGCTGGGAAACACCGGCAGGAAAAACAGGGTGGTGATCAACAAGGCGCCGGCCACAAAATAGCCGCCCTCCACCAGCAGGCGCAAGCGTGAGACGGCAGGTCGAGCGGGCCGGTCCGTGTGATCGAAGACCCCCACATCGCGGGCCGGTGAGCCTTTCCAGATGCGCCCCGCAGGCAGCGCCTCACCATCGCTGAGCGCCGACTGGCCTTCCAGATGGCCGTAGGCACCGATGCGCGTGTTGCCTTCGAGCACGGCATAGGAGCCGACGCAGGCTTCACGCTCCAGCGTGATCGACCCCAGGCGCAGTTCACCGTGTTCAACCCGGGCATTTTCAAAATTTGCCGCGTTGCCGATGCTGACGCCATCCCCGCTGGTGAACAGGTCCGGGGCGCGCAGGGTGATCGACCCGATGACAACGTCGCGCCCGACTTTGGCACCCAGGGCGCGCAGCCACCAGGCGTACATCGATGACCCGCTGAGCAGGTAAGCTGGCGCCGCTTCAATCAATCGGTCTGCCAGCCACCAGCGGTAATAAGTCAGGCCCCAGAGCGGATAACGCCCGGCCTTGAGGCGGCCCGCGATCAGCCACTTGCCCGCAATGGCCACCGCAAACTCCAGCAGGGTTGACAGTAAAAAGGCTCCCACCGAAGCGGCAATCGCCACCGCCATCGAGTCGTCCGGATCACCGGTGAAGAAATGGTAGGTAAAGAACGGCGCCATCCATTGCGCCATGTGCAGCGCCACCAGGCCGGGTATCACGGCCGCCTGTGCTGCGCCACAAGCCCAGCGCTTGAGCCGGGACGGCGGCACCCAGCTGGTATCCACCGCCATCGCCGATTCATGGGCCTGGCCCAGCACTTCGGCGATGCGGCCGACCTTTCGGTCCTGGTAAATGTCATGCACCGTGATGTGCGCAAAGCGCGGGTCGGCGCGCAAGGCCGAGGCCAGCCGCGCAGCAAACAGCGAATGGCCGCCCAGATCAGAGAAAAAGTCGGCACTGCGGACAATCGGCTGGCCGGGAAACAGCTTGGCCAGGGCCGCGAACAAGGCTTCTTCGGCAGGCGTTTGCGGCGTGTCGGAACCGGCCGCATCCCCCTTGGCAAGCGCCAGCGGACGCGCCTTGAGGCTGTTGCGGTCAATCTTTCCGGAGGTCAGGCGCGGCATCTCGGCCAGCGGCTCGAAGTAACCGGGCAGCATGTACGCGGGCAAGGTTTCTGCCAGCGCAGCCCGCAGCTCGGCACTGGAGCGTGTGACGCCGCCCTCAAAAACAAGGAAGGCAATCAGCTGGTCGATGCCCTCTTCCTGGCGCAGCACCACGGCGACGGTGCCGACGCCGGGCTGATGCGCCAGCGCAGCCTCGATCTCGCCGAGCTCCACCCGAAAGCCCCGGATCTTCACCTGGTCATCGGTGCGGCCCAGGCATTGCACGCGGCCATCGGGGTCGATGCGGGCCAGATCCCCCGTGCGGTACAGGCGCTTGTCATGGGCGTGGCTGCACCAGGGATTGGCCAGAAATTTCTCGGCCGTCAAATCGGGCCGGCCCAGATAACCGGCCGCCACGCCGGGGCCGGTGATGCACAGCTCGCCAACTTCGCCGCGCGGCATCAGCACCAGCCCGTTTTCAAGCGACGGGTCGATCACCAGCAGGCCGTAGTTGGGAAGCGGCCGCCCGATGGTCACGGGCTCGCCCGCCTGCAGCTCGGCCAGGCTGGCCGACACGGTGGCTTCGGTGGGTCCATAGGTATTGAAGACCTGACGTCCGGGCCGGGCCCAGCGCGCCACCAGAGACTGCGGACACATCTCGCCGCCCAGGTTGATCAGGCGCAGGCTTGGCACGTCCTGGTTGAACAAGGCCAGCAGCGTGGGCACCGCGTGCAGCACGGTGACCTGGTTTTCAATCAAGGCCAGTGGCAGGGCTTCCGGGTCGGAGGCGACCTCTTTGGCGGCAATCCAGAGCGTGGCGCCGGCCAGGTAACTGATCCATATTTCCTCGAACGACATGTCGAAGGCGAGCGAAAACCCCTGGTACACGCGATCCGTCTGGCGAACACCCAGCATGGCGTTTTCGCTGCGCAAAAAGTGGCAGATGCTGCCCTGGCTGATCTCAATGCCCTTGGGCTTGCCTGTCGAGCCTGATGTGTAAATCACATACGCGGGGTGCGAGGGCAGCAAGCCCTCCCGGCGAACCCGCTCAGGCGTCGGCACCAGCAAGGCTTCGGCCGTCCAGACGCTGGCGCTGATGTCTGCCAGACGCGGTGCGCACTCCTCGCAACTGACCACGCCGACCGCGCGCGCATCTTCCAGGCACACGGCAATTCGCTCGACCGGGGTATCCGCATCAAACGGCAGCCATGCGGCACCCGCCTTGGCAATTCCGGCCTGCATCACCAGCAGACCGATACCTCGCGGCAGCCACAGGCCCACGATATGGCCGGGGCGCACACCGGCCTCCATCAGACTGGAGGCCACCTGGTCGGCCTGTGCATTCAGTTCCTGGTAGGTGAGATGCCGGTCCGCAAACAGCAGCGCCACCTGGTGCGGAATGCGGGCGGCCGTCGCTTCCAGAATATCGGCGAGCACCTCGACGCGAATCAACTCCGGCTGGAGAGGGCCCGACAAAATATCCGGCTGGAGAACACTTTTAACGGGGGAGATTTTGGGTAAAGGCAATGTGCGCGGAAGATCGGCGACAGGAAAGGGAGTCATGAAGAATCGGTTGCCGAAAAAAATAAAGACAGAGTCAAGTCTGAAGAACAACAGCTTGAGAGTGCAAGTGCAACTGTAACTGCTGCATAAAACGTCCAGCAGAGGGACTGGCCGCGGGCAAAAACCAAATTCATCGCCTGCCGCCAGTACACGGCTGCCGATGCCGCCATTTTCCCGTAGCGGCGCAACGACAAGGAGCGCGACATCTGGCCTGGCAGCACACAATACCCGAACCGCTGAAACCCCCACAAATTCAAGAACCCATATGACACCCACCACCGCCCTGCCCCTCCAGCCCCTCAAAGGCGTCCGCATCCTGAGCCTGGCGCTCAACCTGCCCGGCCCGGCCGCGCTGATGCGCCTGAGCCAGATGGGCGCCGCCTGCCTCAAGCTGGAGCCGCCCGGCGGCGACCCGATGGCGCAGTACAGCGCACGGGCCTACGAAAAGCTGCACGACGGCATCCAAACGCTCACGGCAGACCTGAAGACCGAGGCGGGCCAGCAGCAGCTAGCCCGCGAGCTGACCCAGACCGATGTGCTGATCACCTCGTTCCGGCCCTCGGCGCTGGTCAAGCTGGGCTTGAACTGGCCTGCGCTGCACGGCAGCTACCCGCAGCTGAGCCAGATCGCCATCGTCGGCGCCCCCGGCGAACGCGCTGAAGAGCCCGGCCACGACCTGACCTACCAGGCGGACAACGACCTCGTCACCGGCCTGGCGCTGCCCGCCACGCTGTACGCCGACATGGGCGGCGCCCTGATGACCAGCGAAGCGGTGCTGCAGGCCGTGCTGCACCAGCGCAGCGAAGGCCAGGGCGCTTATCTGGAGGTCGCCCTGTCCAGCGCGGCGGGCTTCCTCGCGCTGCCCCGCGCCTGGGGCGTGACGCAGGCCGGCGCAGCCGTCGGCGGCGGCCATGCCGGCTACCGCATCTATCCGTGCCAGGACGGCCGCGTGGCAATGGCCGCGCTGGAGCCGCATTTCGCGCTCAGGCTGTGCGCGACGGCGGGCGTTGAAATGGCCGGCATCCAGACGATGTTTGAAGTGGCCACGCACGAGGCTGTGGCCGGCTTTTTACTCACGCGCACGCGCCAGCAGCTTGATGCTCTGGCGGTGGAGAAGGATATTCCGCTGCATACGCTGGCCTGAAAACGCTGGACTGACAGCGCCGGCGGGGGCGGTGTGGACCCAGCGACTGGACTGCGTAAGCACTGTGCTTCGTCATGCGACTGGATTCCCGCCTTCGCGGGAATGACGGGCAGGAAATTATGGTTTGCCAAGTCCTTAAACAGCAGCCGTTTTCAGCGCAGCTTGCGCACCAGCTTGCCTGACACCTTGCCCGAACCGTTGTCGCGTGGCGGCAAACCGGTGTGCTGCGTGAGCAGGCGGCCCTTGACGACCGGTGACGATTGGGTCACGGTGGCGGTTGAATTCTTGCGGCGCGCACTGGTGTACGTGCCGTCCGTCATCGGCTGGAAGGTCGGGATCAGGTGGTGCTTGCCGTTGCCGATCAGGTCGGCCCGGCCCATGGTCTTGAGCGCGTCGCGCAGCAGCGGCCAGTTGTTGGCGTCGTGGTAACGCAAGAAGGCCTTGTGCAGGCGGCGGCGCTTGTCGCCGCGAACGATGTCCACCGTCTCGCTGTCGCGGGTGATCTTGCGCAGCGGGTTCTTGTTGCTGTGGTACATCGCCGTGGCCGTGGCCATGGGGCTGGGGTAGAAAGTCTGCACCTGGTCGGCGCGAAAGCCGTTTTTCTTGAGCCAGATTGCCAGGTTCATCATGTCTTCGTCGCTGGTGCCGGGGTGGGCGGCGATGAAGTAGGGAATCAGGAACTGCTTCTTGCCGGCTTCCAGGCTGAACTTCTCAAACAGCGTCTTGAACTTGTCGTAGCTGCCGATGCCGGGCTTCATCATCTTGGTCAGCGGCCCCTGCTCGGTGTGCTCGGGCGCGATTTTGAGATAGCCGCCGACATGGTGCGTGACCAGTTCCTTCACGTACTCGGGACTTTGCACGGCCAGGTCGTAGCGCAGGCCCGAGCCGATCAGGATTTTCTTGATGCCCCTGAGCGCGCGGCCGCGCTTGTAGATCTTGATGAGCGGGCCGTGGTCGGTGGTCAGGTTCTGGCAAATTCCGGGATAGACGCAACTCGGCTTGCGGCAGGCCGCTTCGATTTCCGGGCTTTTGCAGCCCAGCCGGTACATATTGGCCGTGGGGCCGCCCAGGTCGGAGATGGTTCCGGTGAAGCCTTCAACCTTGACGCGGATGTCCTCGATCTCGCGGATGACCGATTCCTCGGAGCGGCTCTGGATGATGCGGCCTTCATGCTCGGTGATGGAGCAGAAGGTGCAGCCGCCGAAACAGCCGCGCATGATGTTGATGCTGAAACGAATCATCTCCCAGGCCGGGATTTTGGTCGCGCCGTCATGGCGGCCGTTCTCGTCGGCGTAACGCGGGTGCGGCGCCCGCGCGTAAGGCAGGTCGAACACGGCGTCCATCTCTGCCGTGGTCAGCGGGATCGGCGGCGGATTGAGCCAGACGTCGCGCGCCGTCACGCCTTCGCCATGCGACTGCACCAGCGCGCGCGCATTGCCGGGGTTGGTTTCCAGGTGCAGCACGCGGTTGGCATGGGCGTAGAGCACCGGGTCGGCCTTGATCTGCTCGTAGCTCGGCAGGCGAATCACGGTGCGCTCACGCGGCGGCACTTTGAGGTTGCCCTTGCCGTAGAGCGCCGGGTTGGGCATGAACACCAGGGGCTTGATCGCAGGGTTGGCTGATGGCGTGGCTGCGCCCTCCTTTTCGCCGTCTTCCTTGGCGCAGGTCGCGCCCTGCCCCGCCGCCTGTTCGCTGGTGGTCATGTAGGGGTTGATATGCGATTCGACACGGCCCGGCTCATCGACCTGAGTCGAATCGATCTCGAACCAGCCCTTGCCCGATTCGTCG
>JBDSZF010000252.1:0-13126 GCA_039925285.1 Polaromonas sp. | reverse complement strand
AGTGCAAATAAGCCTTGACCGTGGCCTCGTAACCGAGTTCGAGCGCATCGGCGATCAGCGCATGGCCGATCGACACTTCCAGCACACCGGGCACGGCACGCAGGAATTCAGCCAGGTTGTCACGGTTCAGGTCGTGTCCGGCGTTCACGCCCAGATTGATGGCGGCCGCCGCCCGCGCCGTCTGCGCAAAGTCATCCAAAACCTTGTTTTTTTCCGGGCCGGACCAGTTGCTGGCATAGCTTTCGGTGTACAACTCGACCCGGTCGGCGCCGATGGCTTTGGCGGCCGCCATGGCCTCGGGAACCGGGTCCATGAACAGGCTGACCCGAACGCCGCGCGCATGGGCGTATTCGATATGCGGCCGGAGTCGTTCGGCATCCTGTGGAAAGCTCCAGCCATGGTCGCTGGTGAACTGGTCTTCGCTGTCAGGCACGAAGGTGCACTGGTGCAGCGGCAGGCCCCGGGCCGACAGGTCGCGCACAAAATGCATCAGGTTTTGCAGCGGATTGCCTTCGATGTTGAACTCGCAGTGCGGCCAGTCCTTCATCAGCGCGGCGATTTCATACACATCGTCGGCGCGTATATGGCGCTCGTCGGGCCGGGGATGCACCGTGATGCCGCTCGCGCCGGCCTTCAGGCACAACTCGGCGGCGCGCAACACGCTGGGAATGTCCAGATGCCGGGTATTTCGAAGCAGCGCCACCTTGTTGACGTTGACCGACAACAGAGTTTTCAAGGTGCCGGGCGGATGGGGCAGGTGCGAACGGGGGCCGGAATGGAATAAGGCGATCATGGCGACATCAATCGAAATCAAACGTTAAAGGGCCTGCAGGTCCATCATCATTTGCCGGGTTTTCAGAACCCTTACGCCGCAATGGTAGTGCAGCAAGGCGCGCAACTGGATTTTCAGCTCATTTGCGCCCGGCACACAAGCCCGCAGCGTATCCGAAAACAGCGCCTTGTCGCTTAAGGCCTGCTGCAGCGCCTGCCACTGCTCGCCGGGCAGGCTGATGCGGTCATCGTCATGCGCCTGCCGGAGGCCAGCTTCGGCCACCAGCACATAGCGCTGGTGAGGCTCCAGCGGCGCCAGCGTCGCGGTTTCGGCATCCAGCATCGGCAGCAGGCCAATATCGCGCAGCAGGCGCAGCTCAAATGCCCGCAGTGCCAGCTGCAGCGTGTCGGCATTCTGGCTGGCCAGCAACTGGACCGTGGCCGCATAGGCATCAAAAAGCACCGCATGCGGGTCATCGCGGGCCAGCAGACGCATCAGCAGCTCATTGAGGTAGTAACCCGACAGCAGCGCATCGCCGCTGGGCATGACATGACCGCCCTGCCATTCGGCGCTCTTGAGATTGCGGATTTCCGCATCGCCGCCGAAGGCAACATGCAGGGGCTGCATGGGCAGCAAGATCGGCCGAAAGCTTGAACTGGGCTTTTTAGCCCCACGCGCCACCAGCGCCACCCGCCCATGGTGACGGGTAAACACATCCAGGATCAGGCTGGATTCGCTCCAGTCGTAACGGTGCAGCACATAGGCGGCCTCGTTACTGATGCGTTGGGTGGCCACTCATTCGTAACCGAAGGTTTTAACCCGCGCTTCATCATCGGCCCAGCCCGAGCGGACCTTGACCCAGATTTCCAGGAACACCTTGCCGCCCGTCAGCGCTTCGAGTTCATGCCGCGCTTCGGTGCCGATGCGCTTGAGCTTTTCGCCCTTCTCGCCGATGATCATGCCCTTGTGGCCGTCGCGCTCGACGACGATGGTGGCCGCAATCTTGCGCAGATTGCCCTCTTCCTCGTACTGGTCGATGATGACAGTCGAGGTATAGGGCAGTTCATCCCCCGTCAGGCGAAACAGCTTTTCGCGAATGATCTCGGCGGCCATGAAGCGGTCGCTGCGGTCGGTCAGTTCATCGGCGCCATACATCCAGGCCTGCACCGGCAGATATTTCTCGCAGATACCGAACAGGCGTTCGACGTCCTTGGCATTGTTGGCCGACATGGGCACAAATTCGGAAAAATTGTGCCGCTCCTGCATCGCCCGCAGCCAGGGCGCGATTTCCGCGCGCCGGTGGATCAGGTCGAACTTGTTGGCCAGCAGGATGGCCGGTGTTTTTTCAGGCAGCAGCGCCAGCACCTTGGCATCCGCCAGGTTGAACTGGCCGGCCTCGACGACAAAAATGATCAGATCAACGTCGTTCACCGCGCCCACGACGGTGCGGTTCAGCGAGCGGTTCAGGGCATTGCCGTGCCGGGTCTGAAAGCCCGGCGTGTCGACAAACACAAACTGCGTGGCATTGCGGGTACGCATGCCGGTGATGCGGTGACGCGTGGTCTGCGCCTTGCGCGAGGTAATGCTGACTTTCTGGCCTACCAGCGCATTGAGCAGGGTGGATTTGCCCACATTGGGCTTGCCGACGATCGCAATCAGGCCGCAGCGCTGCTCGCCCACGGGTGGAAGGCTGGGTGCATTGCCCTCGGCCGGCACAGCCGATCCCCGGGAAGCAGTGGCCCGTGCCAGCATCGCATCGATCGTATCCTGGCTCTGGACCGGCTCAAGGGATGTGGGGGATGCCGTCGTTTCCTCAGCCTGGGGCAAGGTGTTGGCGGATTTGCTGGATTCTTTTTTACCGGTACTCATAATCAATTCAATCGTGTTGGAATGCGGCCTGTTGAGGCATTTGCAGTAATGAGTCAGGAAGTCAGTGTCTTGACGAACAGCAGCATGGCCGTGGCGGCGGCCTGCTCGCCAGCCCGGCGTGAACCACCAATGCCGCGCTCAGCGCGGCCAAACTCAGTGATCTCGCATTCCACCTCAAAGGTCTGCACATGTGCTGCCCCTGTGGTGCCGACGACACGATACATGGGAAGGCGCATTTTGCGCCCTTGCAGCCACTCCTGCAATTCAGTTTTCGGATCTTTGCCGATGGCCTTCATTTGCGGGTTGACCTGCACATCCTTGAACAGGCGGCGCACCAGCTGGGCGGCCTTGTCATAGCCTGCGTCCAGATAGACCGCACCAATCACGGCTTCGAGCGCATCCGCCAGGATGGACGGCCGGTTCTGTCCGCCGGAACGGGCTTCGCCCTCGCCCAGCCGCAGCATGTCAGGCAAACCCAGCACCACGGCCAGCTTGTGCAGCGTATCTTGCTTGACCAGGTTGGCGCGCACGCGCGAAAGATCGCCTTCGGGCAACTCGCTCAGCTGCTCATACAACAGCCCGGCCACGGCCAGGTTCAGGACCGAGTCGCCCAGAAACTCGACACGTTCATTGTGATCGGCTGAAAAGCTGCGGTGGGTCAGCGCCTGCGCCAGAAGCTTGGGATTGGCAAATTCATGCTGCATGCGCTTTTGCAAGGCCTGCAGAGCCGGATTGGAGCTAGGGATGGATCGCACTTATTTGGATCGGCCGTTGTACTTGAGCAGCAGGTAGGCAGGACCTGCTACATGAATTTCACGGGTGTAGGCAAAGCTCACGACCGTCTTGTCGCCCTCTTTCGTCACTTCCAGGTCTTTCCCGGAAATGGAGTGGATATCGTCAATCGCGCCGGCCTTGTCGAAAATCGATCTGACTTCAGCCACCGTGTTGCCCGCTGCTGCCTTGCTGGCAGCTTTGGTGATGGCCTGAAATTCAATCAGCGTTGGCAGCACCTGGGCCGCCAAAATACCGGTGAATGCCACGACAGCGCCCACAAACAGGATACCGATGAAGGAGATGCCGCGTTGCTGATGTTTCATGGATGTTTGCCCTGACGAAGTTACTGGAAGGAACCGATACGCTTGAGGTTGCCGAAGTTCATCCAGACAAAAAAAGCCTTGCCGACGATGTTTGCCTCTGGCACAAAGCCCCAATAACGTGAATCCAGCGAATTATCCCGGTTGTCGCCCATCATGAAATAGTGGCCTTCAGGCACCTTGCACACGACACCCTCGGTGCTGTAGCGGCAATTGTCACGGTACTTAAAATTGTCAGCACCGGCAATAAAGGATGGACGGTCATCATCATTCAACAAGCGGTAAGTCTTGTCACCATTCGTCTCTTCAAATTGCTTGGCATAGCGCAGGGTATCGACATCGAAAAAATCTGGCAGTGGCGTTTTTGGCAGCGGCTTGCCATTGATGGTGAGCTTTTTATTCAGATAGGCCACCTCGTCACCCGGAATGCCGACCACCCGCTTGATGTAGTCCAGGCTGGGCTTGGGCGGGTAACGAAAGACCATCACATCGCCGCGCTCGGGGCTGTGGTTGTCCAGCACCTTGAGGTTGATGACCGGCAGGCGCACGCCATAATGAAATTTATTCACCAGGATCAGGTCGTTGATCAGCAGCGTCGGAATCATGGAACCCGACGGAATCTTGAAGGGTTCAAACAGGAAGGAGCGCAGCAGGAAAACGATGATGATCACCGGGAACAGGCCAGCGGTCCAGTCCAGCCACCAGGGCTGCATGATGAGCCGGGCTCTGGCTTCAGCGGTGTTGTCGTCAACCTGGCTGATGCCCATTTTGGCCAGTTCAGCCTGGCGCCGGGCCGCATTCACCTCAAGCGCGGCAACCGCCTTGCGCCGCTGCGGCAAAAAGTAAAGCCGCTCAGCCACCCAGTAAATGCCCGTGACCACAACGGCCAGGAACAGCAGCAACGAAAAATTGCCTTCGACCACCCCGAAATACCAGGCTGCCCCGTAGCCGACAAATGCGGCCAGCACGACGGCCGTGATGGAACTCATTGCACTGCGCATCAGTCTTCTACCTGCAAAATGGCCAGGAAGGCCTCTTGCGGCACCTCCACCGAACCGATTTGTTTCATGCGCTTCTTGCCTGCTTTTTGCTTCTCAAGAAGCTTTCGTTTGCGTGAAATGTCGCCGCCGTAGCACTTGGCGATCACGTTCTTGCGCAAAGCCTTGATGGTTTCACGCGCAATGATGTTGGCACCAATGGCCGCCTGGATCGCCACATCGAACTGCTGGCGCGAAATGATCTCGCGCATTTTGGCGACCACGGCCCGACCGCGATAAGCCGACTGGCTGCGGTGAACGATGATGGACAGCGCATCGACCTTTTCGCCGTTGAGCAAGATATCGACCTTCACCACGTCGGAGGCGCGGAACTCCTTGAACTCGTAGTCCATCGACGCATAACCGCGCGACACCGATTTGAGCTTGTCAAAAAAGTCCAGCACGATTTCGCCCAGCGGCATTTCATAGGTCAGCATGACCTGCTTGCCGTGGTAGGCCATGTTCAGCTGCACGCCGCGCTTCTGGTTGGCCAGCGTCATGACGGCGCCGACATAGTCTTGCGGCATGTACAGGTGCACGGTGACGATAGGCTCGCGAATCTCGTTGACGCGCCCGGCATCGGGGATCTTCGACGGATTTTCGACCTTGATGATTTCGCCATCGGCCTTGAGCACCTCGTAGACCACGCTGGGCGCGGTTGTGATCAGGTCCTGGTCGAACTCACGCTCGAGACGTTCCTGGACGATTTCCATGTGCAGCAGGCCCAGAAAGCCGCAGCGAAAGCCAAAGCCCAGCGCCTCGCTGACCTCGGGTTCGTAATGCAGCGAGGCATCGTTGAGCTTGAGCTTTTCCAGCGCGTCGCGCAGCGATTCGTACTCGCTGGCTTCCGAGGGATACAGGCCGGCAAACACCTGCGGCTGGATTTCCTTGAAACCCGGCAAGGCTTCGGTGGCGGTGAAGGCAGCGCCGCCCGTGCCGCCCTTGATCAGGGTGACGGTGTCGCCCACGCGTGCCGCCTGGAGTTCCTTGATGCCGGCAATCACAAAGCCCACCTCGCCGGCTTCGAGGGACTGGCGTGGCTCGGTATGGGGCGTAAAAACTCCGAGCTGCTCGGCGTTATAAGTCGCCCCGCTGGCCATCAGCTTGATGCGGTCGCCCCTGGCCAGACGGCCATCGACCACCCGCACCAGCATGACCACGCCGACATAGGCGTCATACCAGCTGTCAATGATCATGGCGCGCAGCGCGCCGTCAGGATTTCCTTTGGGGGGCGGGATACGGGCCACGACGGCCTCCAGAATCTCGTCAATGCCCATGCCGCTCTTGGCGCTGCAGGGAATCGCATCGGTGGCGTCGATGCCGATCACCTCTTCGATTTCCTGGCGGGCGTTGTCGGGGTCGGCCTGTGGCAAATCCATCTTGTTGAGTACCGGCACCACCGTCACGCCCAGATCGAGCGCGGTGTAGCAATTGGCCACGGTCTGCGCTTCGACGCCCTGGCTGGCATCGACCACCAGCAGCGCGCCTTCGCAGGCCGACAGCGAGCGGCTGACTTCGTAAGAAAAGTCCACATGGCCCGGCGTGTCAATCAAATTGAGGTTGTAGACCTGGCCATCGAGCGCCTTGTACCTGAGCGCAGCGGTCTGCGCCTTGATGGTGATGCCGCGCTCTTTTTCGATGTCCATCGAATCGAGTACCTGCGCGCTCATTTCGCGATCCTGCAGACCGCCACAGCGCTGGATCAGCCGGTCTGCAAGCGTGGATTTACCGTGATCAATGTGCGCAATGATCGAAAAATTTCGAATGTGATTCATCAACAGGAACGCCTAAGTACTTGAATATATTGCGAAGAAAAGACAGGCCATCGCAAGAGACCATAAAAAAAGGCGCGTCTGACAGCGACGCGCCCTGAACCAACAATCTATGGCAACTGCGAAAGTTGGGACTTCATTGTAGGCAAAAAGCCGGCGCTGAACAGTCCCAAAATCGGCAAATTGTTGACCTTTAACGACGGGCAGCGAGAGTCTTGGGCACAAGGCTTTTTACAATTTTATATTGATCGACACCAGGCCAGCGCCTCCTCAACTTTCGCGCTCAAGCACAAAACTGCTGAAACTCTGGCATCAAAAAATCGCTGAAATGCTGCTGCATTCTAACCAGGCTCATTGAGAGGCCGATTTTTCCTGCCGTGCAGCAACTCATCAACGCGTCGGCTTGATGATGACAAATTGCGCCAGTTCTCCCCGCCGGACCAGCACGGTGAGGTTTTTCGACTTGTCAATCTTTGCGAGCGCCGCCTCAAAACCCTTGACGCCGGTCACTTCCGTGTTGGCAATTGACACAATCACATCGCCCTCCCGCAGTCCGGCCCGGGCCGCTGCCCCCTCCACCGCATCGACCTTGACGCCGCCCTTGATATGGAGTTCTTTTTTCTGTGCGTCCGTTATTTCGCTGACCGCCAGGCCCAGTGCCTGCGCGGGGCCGGCCACCGGCGGCTTGGACTCAGATTTGCCAACCGGTCGCGCAGGCTTGTCGGCCTCCACTTCGGCAATGGTGACTGACAGGTCTTTGCTGACGCCGCGCCGGAACACGGTCACGGTCACCTTGGTACCCGGCTTGACATTGCCGACCATGCGTGGAAGGTCGCTGGCTTTGTCAATCGTCTTGCCCTCAAACTTGGTGATGATGTCACCGGCTTCTATGCCGGCCTTCTCGGCAGGCGCACCGCTTTCCACACCTCTGACCAGAGCGCCCTGGCTCTTGCCCAGGCCGATGGATTCAGCCACGTCCTTGGTGACCTGGTCAATCTGCACGCCGATGCGCCCGCGCGTCACCTTGCCGCTGATGCGCAGTTGTTCCGACACGCGCGTCGCCTCGTCAATCGGGATTGCAAAGGAAATGCCCTGAAAGCCGCCCGAGCGCGAATAGATCTGGCTGTTGATGCCGACCACCTCGCCGCGCATATTGATCAGCGGACCACCCGAGTTGCCTGGATTGATGGCCACGTCGGTCTGGATGAAGGGCAGGTAGTCGCCGGTGTCGCGCTGCTTGGCGCTCACGATTCCTGCGGTCACCGTATTTTCAAGCCCGAACGGCGAACCGATGGCCATGACCCACTCGCCCACCTTCAGGCGGCTGATATCGCCAATTTTGACGGCCGGCAGGGCTGTCGCCTCGATCTTGACGACCGCCACATCGCTGCGCTTGTCGGAACCGATGATCTTGGCCTTGAATTCGCGCTTGTCTGTCAGGGTGACGAGAACTTCATCCGCACCTTCCACCACATGGGCATTGGTCATGACAAAGCCGTCAGTCGTGAGAATGAATCCCGAGCCCACGCCACGCGGCTGGTCTTCCTCGGGCTGGCCGGGGTCTGGGCGCGGCGCGCGCGGCATATTGGGCGGAACAGGAATACCGAAGCGCTTGAAAAACTCCAGCATCTGCTCGTCAATATTTCCAGCGCCCGAGGCCTTGGCTTTTTCCAGGGTGCGGATGTTCACCACCGACGGCCCCACCTGATCCACCAGATCGGTGAAATCAGGCAGTGTGCGGGTTTGCGCCCACACGGGCGTAACAGGCAGTACGGCAGTTGCAGCGGCGACGGCCATCAGACCTGCCGCCAGGTAAGGGCGCAGGTATTTCTGGTTCAATTCAAGCATCTTCAGCCTTGTCATAAAGAGTATGGGGTTCCGGCAAGCGACAGCTTGTCAAATAGGTATCAAGCATAAGAA
Source organism: Polaromonas sp. (assembly GCA_039925285.1). Lineage (GTDB taxonomy): Bacteria > Pseudomonadota > Gammaproteobacteria > Burkholderiales > Burkholderiaceae_C > Polaromonas. The sequence continues at coordinate 4,662 of JBDSZF010000252.1, read as the reverse complement.
AAGCAAGGGTCAGGCTCCGACCGGGTGTCTTTCACGTTAACGAGTCAAGGCTTATTTCCGGCGTTCCAGCCCATTGGCAAAGAGCCGCAAAGTCGCGATGGGAACCTCACCCACCAGCGTGATCCAGTAGGCATCAAGCTGTTTGGTCATGGTCTGGGTCGCACCCAGGGAAAGACTGGATTCGCGGATGTGGCGCTGCCGGTCCAGCGGCTCTACAAAAATCGATACCGAAGCCAGGCCATCGGAAAAAATCCATTGCAGCGGCGCTTCGCCGGCGACGGAATTCACCCTCCCCGCCGCGGTGGAAACCGGCCGCTTATAGCAGCTCATTGAATTGAAACCCGCCACAGGCGCCTTCAACGCCCAGCCTTCGGCACTCGCCGTGGTCTTGACCAGCAGCGGTTTTTCAAGGCGGTAACCCTCTACCTTGCCCATCATTTGAATGAGCTTGTCCATCTTGACCGGCACGTCGAACTGCAGTTCTGAAAAGGCCGCCTGTTCAATCACCTTGCCGTCGGAGTCCAGCGTCTGCAGCTTGACGACCAGGCCGTTCTGGCGCTCAGTCCAGACGCGGTAACCAAAGCGCAGGCTGTCTTTGGGAATCAGCCTGACGATGTCGGCATCAACGCCGGCCACTCGCTCGATGCCCTCAGGCCGAAACCTGTAGAAGTCGGCGATGCGGCTGTCAGCCGACTGGAACAGCCCGGGAAACAAGCCCAGGGACTCCCGTTTTTCACTGCGAGCCACCTTCTGGTCAGGCATGAAAGTGATCACCTGGCCGTTGTGCCGGAAGATCGACCGCGGCGCGCCGCTCAGGGTTTCAACCCGCTCCACCTGCTCCTTGCCTTCACACACATGCCATATCTTGGCGCTGGACATGTTGCCGCCCGCCGACACCACAAAAGTCCCCGTGTAGGACCGGTTGGTCGATGCCTGATGCATGCGCATCAACCAGTCGTTGAGGCTGCGCGGGTCCGCAACGGATGCCCCCGCAGCAGGGGGCGTGGTGCTCGCAGGCACCTGTGCCGCTACATGATTCATAGCGAGCAAGAAGTACGCCGCAATCGCTGCGAGCCTGAAACACATGAGAATCATGACTTTGAAAGAATTTTCATGTGCCTCAACGCCCGCCGGCGGCCGGTGCATCCTGCGGCATCTCAAAAGTGGCATTTCGCAGAAAGCCGGACGACTCCTGAAAGGCGGAAGTCGTCCCAAACTGCTTGTGCGCAGCCAGCAACTCCTCCAGCCGGGCATCGCGCACCATCGGGCCTTGCTGCGAGGTGACCACGATTTGCGGCGATGAGGCTTGCGCCAGCTGCGGCAAGGATGCAGGCGCCAGCAGTCCGTAAGCATTCCATGCGATGGCAGAGACAGCGGCCAGTGAGGCCACACCGGCCACCAGCTTCCAGCGGAAATTTCCGTCATTCGATGCGGCGCCGCGGTGATGGATCAAGTCGGCGACGGGTTGCAACGGTGCAGCCGGAGTCTTTTCGACCGACGCAAGCTCAGGCCTGATCGGCGACTCCTGCGCAAGCCGCTGGCTGAGCCGGCCGACAAATGCGAGTTCCGCATCGGCCGTCATGGGCACAGGCAGATGAGCCGGCGCACGCAACACATCGCCAATCAGGTGATAAGTGTTCCAGCAGCCCAGCGCAGACTCTTCATGCGCGCAAGCATCGAGTGCGGCGGCAAATTCCTTGTCGCCCAATTGGCCGTCTGCCAGTGCAGACAGGAGTTCGGGGGTGGTCATGGAGGGTTTCATGTGTTTTAGGGACAGCGGGTCTGCCGATTTTTTTATTCACTGAAGACGGCTTTGCGCATGAATGGCTGACTGACGGACAAAAGGACTACCAGCGTTTGCCCGTCTGGTTTTCAAGCAAGGGTTTAACCTTGGCAGAAATCGCTTCGCGGGCCCTGAAAATGCGAGACCGTACCGTACCGATGGGACAATTCATGGCTTCCGATATTTCCTCATAACTGAGGCCTTCTATTTCCCGCAGGGTGATCGCTTCACGCAACTCCTCCGGCAATGCCTCCATCGCGGCGTTGATGATTCCGGCAACTTCCTTGCTCGCCAGCACGGCTTCGGGTGTTTCTGAACTGGTTAGTTCGTTCTCAACCCGGGAAGTTTCATCATCGTCATCGGATTTGTAGGCATTTTCCGAAACCGTGGGATTTCGCTTCAGGTCCATCAAGGCTTTTTTGGCGGTGTTGACCGCAATCCGGTAAAGCCAGGTGTAGAACTGGGCCTCACCCCTGAACTGTGACAGGGCACGGTAAGCACGGATGAAGGTTTCCTGCGCAATGTCTTCCACCAGGTCCACATCACGCACCATGCGCCCGATCAGGCGCTGAATGCGGCGCTGGTATTTGATGACCAGCAGCTCAAACGCTTTCTGGTCTCCCGCCACGGTGCGCTCCACCAGCATGGCGTCGCTGTCGGCAGACTTGTCTGCGGAAGACGGTGGCAGGTCGGCACTCATGGCTTTGCCTGCGGAGCATTTTGGGCCTGCAGGGCGCCTGATAGTGCCACAGCAGGCGCAGGCAAAGAGGAAGGCTCTGCAGGCAGAAAGTCGTGCGGTGGCAGGGCTACAGGCGACCTGTGCGGTGAATACACAGCCCGGCGCAAATCCAGCCAGCGCTCGGGCATGGCAGTTTTTTCCACCCAAAGCCACAGGCTGGCATGCGCCTGGTTTTCGAGCCTGAGCAGCAAGCTGTGCTGAAAATCAGCAATCACCGACATTTCATGCTCGGCCAGGCCGGTTTGGTAGCCGGGACTTTCCCGGCGCCAGACTTCACCGTCCCACGCCAGTTGGCCGCTTGGGAGGTTCTTCCAGCTGGTTCGCGCGGCAAGGCCAGCAAGCAGCACAGAAAAACACGCCAGCGCCATGCGCCAATCCAGTTGCCGCGCGACATTCCACCACAGCAACACGGAACAAAGACCGGCAAGCCATAGCCCCAGCAACAAGCGGCCCAGAAAAAGCGAACGCCCGAGCGGATAAACGACCGGCGGGGCGTTGTGGCGGTTCAAGGCAGGCCGTGCTTTGACGCGCGCCGGAGCAGGAAGGTCAAGCCCGTCAGACGCGCTTGAATACCAGCGAGCCGTTGGTGCCACCAAAACCGAAATTGTTTTTGACGGCAATATCGATGGTCGCGTCACGCGCGGTGTTGGCGCAAAAATCCAGATCGCACTCTGGATCCTGGTTAAAGATATTGATGGTCGGCGGTATTTTCTGGTGATGCAAGGCAAGCACGGTAAATACCGATTCAATGCCGCCCGCGCCGCCCAGCAAGTGGCCGGTCATGGATTTGGTCGAGCTGACCACCATGTTTTTGGCATGCGCGCCAAAGGCTGCCTTGATGGCGTTCGTTTCATTCAAGTCACCCAGCGGCGTGGACGTGCCATGCGCATTGAGGTATTGAACCTGATCCGCATTGATGCCGGCGTTCTTCAAGGCCATCGCCATGGAGCGACGAGGTCCGTCGATGTCGGGCGCCGTCATGTGATAGGCATCCGCGCTCATGCCAAAGCCCAGGACTTCAGCATAAATCTTGGCGCCACGCGCTTTGGCGTGCTCGTACTCTTCGAGCACCACCACGCCGCTACCCTCGCCCAGAACAAAACCATCACGGTCCTTGTCCCATGGGCGCGAAGCCGTCTTGGGGTCTTCGTTGCGGGTCGAGAGGGCACGGGCCGATGCAAAGCCGCCAACACCCAAAGCCGACACGGTGGCTTCAGAGCCGCCTGCCACCATCACATCGCAGTCACCGTACTCGATCATGCGTGCCGACAGGCCGATCGCATGAAGACCGGTGGTGCAGGCCGTCACGACTGCAATGTTCGGGCCCTTGAAACCGAATTTGATCGATACATGTCCGGAGATCATGTTGATGATCGTCGCGGGCACAAAAAATGGGGAAATGCGGCGCGGGCCGCGTTCCACGAGTTCGCCGTGCATACGCTCGATCAGGGGCAAACCGCCAATGCCTGAGCCGATATTGCAACCAATACGGGTTGCCAGCTCGTCGTCGAGGGCGTCGCCGGTAGGCAGACCACTGTCAGCCACCGCCTGGCAGGCTGCAGCCAGACCCAGATGAATGAAGCGGTCCATGTGCCGGGCTTCTTTTTCGGGAATGTAATCCGCGATATTGAAACCCTTGACCTCACCGGCAAATTTACAGGCGAAATTGCTTGCATCAAAATGGGTGATCAGGTCAATGCCGGGCGTACCGGCAAGGACATTGGCCCAGGAATCGGCAACGTTATTTCCTACCGGGCTGACACAACCCAGACCTGTTACGACGACACGACGACGGCTCATTCAGTGATCCTGAAAAAAACCTGAAAAGGCCGCAAATGGCTTTTCAGGTTGATGACGACAAAGGCGTGAAAGCCTCAGGCTTTTTGATGGTTGGTGGCGTAATCAATCGCGTTCTGGACGGTGGTGATTTTCTCGGCGTCTTCGTCGGGAATTTCAATGCCAAACTCGTCTTCCAGTGCCATGACCAGCTCTACGGTGTCAAGTGAATCAGCACCCAAATCGGCCACAAAGGCTTTTTCGCTGGTGACTTGACCTTCTTCAACGCCAAGTTGTTCGGCAATGATTTTCTTAACACGTGCTTCGATATCGCTCATAAATCCCTCTGAGGGTTGTAAATTAA
>JBDSZF010000251.1:0-2830 GCA_039925285.1 Polaromonas sp. | reverse complement strand
CGCAAGGTGTCGAGCACGGCCTCGGCATCGCGCCAGGGCTTGATCGACAGCACTTCGATGCGCTGGGCAATCAGCACGGCGGCTTCGCGCTGCACCTGGGTGCGGTGCTGCAGGTCTTCAATGGTTTTGACGCGCTCGGTCAGCTGCACTTTCAGGCCGGCCAGCGGTTCCTTGGACAGCGGCGCGCCGGCCTTGGCGGCGTCGCGCTGCCAGGCCAGCGCATCGGCCAGATTGAGCTTGGGCAGGGCCAGCAGCGCCTGGGCCTTTTCGGCCCATTCGGCGGCGGCAGCTTCCTGGCCCTTGCTGCGTTTGAGTTCGTCGAGTTTTTCCTTCAGCGGCCTGGCCGCACCCTTGTCGCGATTGGCCAGGCTTTTGTAGACCTCGGTCATCTGCTCGGACGTCGGTTCAGTGGCCAGCCACTGGCGGATGCGAGAAGCGCGCTCGCCCGAGGTGGGCGCTGAAAAGGCGCCGCCCGTCAGACCGTCCAGCGGATGGGCTTCAGCACTTTTGGCCGCACTGGTTTTCACGGCAGGGGTGCCGGCTGAAGTGGTTTCGGCCTTGGAAGATTTGGACATGGGAAAGCGGAACATATATAACAATCGTTTCGAAAAAAAGCAGCCAGAGACAGCACCTGCGACCAGCATTCAAAGCCCCTGATTGGCGTGCCTGCCAGCACTTTCAACAATCAGGGGAGCGAAGAACAGGAAGATCTGTCAGCGGAGGAAAATTCGGGTCATGGCTCGCAAGGCCTGGATACCCATAACTTTAAAAAATTAAAGCAATCTGTGTATTTTCGCTGTTTTTAAGGCATTGCCAAATTAAGTTCAGCGCGCGGCGTCCATTTGGCTTCAGGCGGCACGGATTTGACGACCCCCAGAAAGAGCCGAGCGCTCGGTAAATCTCTGGAAGCGAGGTAGTCCCTGACCGCCACACTGCGCTGCACCGCCAGTTCGCGCACGGCCTCATCGCTGACCGGAATGCTGGCCAGCAGCAGATTTTCCATCTCGGGCACGGGCTGGTCCCTGGTCAGACCGACCAGATTGCGCGGCTTCGGCATGTCGGCGCGTTGATAGACTTCCTTCACCAGCTGGGGGCGTTTCTCGGCGCGCACCAGTTCATCAAAAACAAGCTCCGGTTTGAAACCTTCCCTTTCAGGGGGATAGAATTTATTTGGGAGAGGGGTAACCTCTTCCAAATTCGCTCAAGCGGTGCTTGGGCGTGGATTGAAACATTGAGCCGCTCGCGCTTGAAACCCTCGCGTTCAGCTTCCAGGCTGCTGGTGCCGACCACCGTGAGCCTGAGCGCGGGCCCTTCACGTCCACCCTGGCCAGCTGCACTTTCCGGAGTGTGGCAAGCACTTTTGCATCAATTTTCCTGGGTGCACTGGCAGGGCGCTCACCATCAGCCATGTTTTTTGCAGCCTCCTGCTTGTCGGCCGGCAGCAGGTTCAGCCGCCCTGCCCGGTCTCGCGTGATCGACAACGTGGGCGCGCTGAGTTCAACGGCAGACAGTTTGACCACCTGCTCCAGCGGCCGCACATCGTCCAGGGTGATGTGCAAGCGGTCAAACGCCAGCAGCTCGGGACCGGCGGCCGACGAAGCGCCCGGGCCAACAGCCTGCAGCAGGCTCACCTTGTCCGCCGTGACGCTGCCCGAAATCCTGACGATTGGCAGCGAAGTCTGCTCGAACGCCACCTTGGCATCGGCATGCAGCACGGCGCTTTGCAGCCTGAAAGGCAGACTCGCCGGCCAGTAGGCCAGATAGGGCTTCAGGTCAAGGCCGCGCAAGGTGAAATTGGCATCGGTTTTATGCGTGCGGGCAAAGGGCGTGCCCTCGGCGGCCGTGTCAAAACTGCTGCCATTGAGCGTAAAGGCCAGATGCGGCGTGATGTTGATCTCGCGCTGCGAAGGCAGATTGCTCAAAAACGGCACCGCCAGCCGAAGGTCGCACAACTCATGCGTCTGGCGAACCGACTGATCGACGAAGTCCATCTGGCCGCCGCTGAGCAACAGGTTGTAAAGCGCAAATTGCGGGGGCTCGCTGGCAGGCGGTGGATCAGGCTTTTTAAACCGTTCGAGGATGTCGTCAATGTCATAACGCCCCTCCCCAAGGTAAGTCAGCGAGAGCACCGGATCTTCCACCACAAGCGCATCGGCCACAGGCGCCAGCCGCAGCAGGGACTGCAGTTCTGCATCTATATAGAGACGCCTGATTTTGAGCTGGGAAGATGGCGGGACGGCAGGCGGCTGAAGTGCGGGCGGTGCACTGCCGCGGGCCCTTGCCGGGAGGCCTGCAGACTCCGGAACTCCGGCCGAACCGGCTTTGGCGATGGCCAGATCATGAAGCGTCAATTCCAGCGTCCACGGCTTGAAATCGACAGCGCCAACAGTGAGCTGCCGGCCCAGTTTTTCAGAACCGATCTTCTCCAGCTGCGACTTCAGAATGAAAGGCACTGCGGCATAAGCCAGCGCCCACAACACCAACCAGACGCCGATCGCCCAAGCCACGCGGCGCTGCCACTGCGGTGAGCCCAATACGGCCTTGGTGTCGCTCCAAAGCGTTTTCCCTCGAACTTGCCACTTGTTTTTGAATGCATCGCGGGACATAAGCGCTGAATTTTTACGCCTGGCCGCCAAAAATCAAAGCCTTTTTGGCGCATCGGGTCATTTGAAATAAAAAAACCCCGGGCAGTTGGACTGACCGGGGTTGATGGCGAGCATAAGGCCCATGCCATCTGGCTTCGCAACGGAGAGATGAATCGTCTCGCAGTGCGATGGAAGCAAGTGATTGCTTCCAGTTTTACCGGGACTGGTTACCCGGTTGACGCCCG
>JBDSZF010000250.1:0-5882 GCA_039925285.1 Polaromonas sp. | reverse complement strand
CACCACGCTGCGCTGGCGCCACCGCTTCCTGGGCAGCCTCAAGGCGGACCGTCCCGCCACGCTGCAGGGCATCACGGAGGCCGATGAGACCTATTTTCTGGAGTCCCGCAAGGGCAGCCGCAAGCTGCAGCGGCCCGCTCGCCGGCGCGGCGGCAAAGCGGGTAAATCGGGTTTATCCAATGAACAGGTATGCGTTTTGGTGGCGCGCGAGCGCACGGGGCAGACGCTGGACTGGGTGATGGGGCGCGGGCAGATGACAAAAGCCGAGCTGGCCGGCGCATTGCAGCCCGTGCTGGCCAAGGATGCGCTGCTGGTGAGCGATGGCAACCCGACCTACCGCGGCTTTGCGCAGGACGCACACCTCGCGCACGAGGCAGTCAACCTGAGCGCGGGTGTGCGCGTCAACGGCGCCATCCATGTCCAGAACGTCAATGCCTATCACGGCCGCCTCAAGCAGTGGCTCGGGCGCTTTCACGGCGTCGCCACCAGCTATCTGGATAATTACCTGGGCTGGTTCCGCGCCCTGGACAACCACCACGCCGACTCCGGGGAAGCCGTCCTGGCGATGGCGCTTGGGAAATTTCCACATTTAACGGTGACATAGCCTTTATCTTTATCCAGTTGACCCACTAGCGGCCGGCGTGCAGCCAGATGAAGAGCTGCTTATTCGGGCGTGGCCGTGTCAGCGTCGCTGCCGCCATCTTCCAGCGCCTGCCGGTCCAGCTCTTCGTCACTCAAGGGCGGCGCCTCTTCCAGTGCGGCAAGCTCTTCCAGCAGCGCATCATCTGGAGGCTCATGCCCGAGCAGGACTTCTTCAATGCGCTGGGTAAAAGTCTCGGCATGAAGCGCCTCGGGCCCGCTGGTGGCGGGCGGAAATTTATCCCCCAGATCAGCCAGGACAGCGTCGGATTTTTCTTCCACCCAGCGGACAAAGTCGTTGTTGGCAGGGGTTTTGGATGCAGTCATTGAAGTCTCCTGAAGTTAAAAAATAGCACAAGCCGTGCAATCTCCGGGTTCAATGTACGCCTGCCCATCCGGCAGTGCAACAAGCGGTGGCCAGCGCCCTCAAGCTGAGAGCTTACGGTGCAGGCGGCTCCGTTGGCTTGTCATGCGCCTCCCGAGCAGCAACATGGGCGGAGCGTCGGGTCGATGGCTTCAGCTTGTGCCAGAATCGTTCAGGCCGCAGCAATGACCGTGCGACGCACCCGCCGGACGTTGAAAACGCTGGCAATCAGCACGCCCTGCATCAACGCCAGGCCCAGCAAAACGCCCCGGTACTGGCCATGATCCATCAGCGCACCAAAGATCAGCGGCGACACGGCCTGGCCAATATCGAGTCCGGCATACACCACACCATAGACCCGGCCCGAAGCATTTTCTGGCGTCGATCGCTTGACCAGCAAGTCGCGCGAAGGCCCGGCAATGCCAGCCCCAAAGCCCATCACGCCAAACAGCACCGGCACCATCCAGTCCGCCAGGTTCCCCAGGGCCAGCAACAGCGCGGTCAGGGCCGCCAGGCCAATGCCGGCGCCCACAATCCGCTCGCAACGGCTGGGGTCTGCGGCCAGAAAACCGCCCAGCAGCATGCCGCCCGCGCTGCACACCATGTAGATGCTCAGGCACATCGCCACCAAGGTCAGCGGCACCCCGTGCAACTGGCGCGTCGCTTCAGGTGCAAAAGCCTGTACCACGCTCAGCACCATGGCAAACCAGAAGAAAAACGTGAAGCACATCCACACCGCCGGAATCCTGAGAAAGCCCAGCAGACTCTCGCCCGCCGGCGCGTCCTTGACCGGCAGCGCCACCTTCAGCGCCAGCTTGTCCCGGTTCAGCAACAACACGGCCAGCACCGCAAAAGCCAGCAGGCCCGCAATAGCCAGCGCCACGCGCCAGGAATAGGCCAAAGTCAGCGAGATCATCAGCGCCGGCGCCAGCGCCCAGCCCAGGCTGCCGGTAATGCCATGCACGCTGTACGCATGGCCCAGGCGTAGCGGGCTGACCTTGCGGTTGAGCAGCGTGTAGTCCACCGGATGGAAAACGCCATTGCCCATGCCGCCCATCACGGCAAAACCGGCCAGCATCCAGTAACTGGTGCTGACCGAATAACCCAATGCCGCAACGCCCAGCAAGGCCAGGCCGGAAAAAAGAATCGGGCTCGGCCCGAAACGGTCCACCATGAAACCCGACAAGGCCTGCACCGCACACGACACCACGAAGAAAATCGTGATCAAAAATCCCAGTTCCCCATAGCTGACGTTGAAAGCCTCCTTGAGCCACGGAAACAGCGGCGCCAGCAGCAACTGGCTGAAGTGGCTGATCAAATGCGCCAGTCCGACCAGGCCAATCACGCTGGCATCATGGCGCAGGGGTACAGCACCCGCAGGTTTGTTCAGGAAGCGTGAAGTCATCATGGCGCCATCGTAATCGCTGCCCCGAATACTGAAATTCGGCACAAGGTCGCCAGGAGCCAGTCACCGAGCAGGTTTCACGCGAGGAACACCCCTGCACGGTTCAGGTAGTGACGGCGTCCCACTGGCTGCACGCCGGTTCGATGCGGTACAAGCCATACAGCGTGTTCAATATCAAGACCACCTGGGCGTCACTGATCTGGTAGAAAACCTTTTTCCCCTCGCGCCGGGCTGAAACAATTTCTTCGTGCCGAAGAATGCCCAGTTGCTGCGACAGCGTCGGCTGCCGAATCCCGAGCAACTCCTCCAGGTCACTGACGCACAACTCCCCCTGCGTGAGCTGGCACAGCAGCAAAAGGCGGTCTTGATTCGACAGCACACGCAGCATCGCGGTGGCACGGCCGGCAGCTTCACGCATTTGCGCCACAGTGAAAGCAGGATGAGCCATTGAAGCCATGATTTTTCCGAGCAGACGGTTAAAGAAAAACCAGAGCCGGTTTTTTCGTCTGCACCAGCCCTTGAAACAGCGGGATCAGATGCCTGAACATTTTGACCTCCCTCAATGGTGAGTGAACCCGTCGGCGCCGCCTCAATTTTTGAGCGGGGACGATTCAGTCTACATTCTCATGACAAGGCTCAATTGAGCAATATCAACAGAGCAAGGGCGAAAAAACTCATATCAGGCGCTTCAGCAGCCGTTCGCGGCGCAGAGCCAGCGGGACGACCACCTGCGCGCGGCTGGCGCTATGCTGGGCATCATGCAGTCTGGACGGCGGGCGCATGGAAGTCATCGCGCGATGATAGGGGCCCAGCACTTTGTACATTAGAGATCTGGCTCCAGCGCCCCCCGCTACTGGCCGACACCACTTCAGGGCTCCCTCATGCACTCATTTCCTGTTCAATCGCGACATCCCCTCAAACACTACGCCCTGGCGGCCGCCCTCCTCCTGAGCGGCTGCGGCCGGGCTACCGGCGAGGAAATCGGCGCCGTCGATACCGTCTTCAAGTTCATCGGCCCCGACCACAAGATCGTGGTCGATGCCTATGACGACCCCAAGGTGACGGGCGTGACCTGCTACGTGTCGCGCGCCAAGACCGGCGGCATCAAGGGCGCATTCGGCCTGGCCGAAGACAAGTCCGATGCCTCGATTGCCTGCCGCCAGACCGGCGTTATCAGCTTCGCCAAGCCGCTGAACAAGCAGGAAGAGATGTTCAGCGAACGCATCTCGCTGGTCTTCAAGAGACTGCGCGTGGTGCGGATGGTCGATGCCAAACGCAATACGCTGGTCTATCTGACCTATTCAGACCGGCTGATCGAAGGTTCGCCACAAAACAGTGTCACGGCCGTACCCGTGCCTGCGGGAACCGTCATTCCGGTGAAATAGCGCCACCCGCCAAAAGCCGACAAAGCCAGTTGACCCAGCGCAGTGAAACCGGCATTGATTTCCGCTATTGTTCTTTCTGACCTGCATTTCATTTTTTGAAAGGCTCTCATGGAATTCAAGGACTACTACACCGTCATGGGTCTGGCCCGCGATGCGACGGCCGACGATATCAAGCGCGCCTACCGCAAGCTGTCGCGCAAATACCATCCCGACGTCAGCAAGGAAAAAAACGCCGAAACACGCTTCAAGGAGCTTGGCGAAGCCTACGAAGTACTGAAAGACCCTGAAAAACGGGCCGCTTACGACCAGCTGGGCCCGAACTGGAAAGAAGGCCAGGACTTCCGGCCGCCCCCCGGATGGAATGCAGGCGCCGAACATGCGGGCCGGGGCGCGCAATGGGATTTCAGCAGCGCTGACGCAGGCGATCACAGCGACTTCTTTGAAACGCTGTTCCGCCATGGCTTTGCCAGCGGGGGAAGTCGCGGCGGCGGCAGAGGCGGTGGCCAGCGCGCTGGCTTTAGCGCCAAGGGCGAAGACCATCATGCCAAAATACAAATCGACCTGGAAGACTCCTACAGTGGCGCCAGCCGCACGCTCAGCCTGCGCGTTCCCGAGATCGACGCCCAGGGCCATGTCGCCTATCGCGACCACCAGATCACCTTTAGCGTCCCCAAAGGCATCCGTGCCGGACAGCACATCCGGCTGGCGGGCCAGGGTGCACCCGGCATGGGCCAGGGCGGCGCCGGTGACCTTTACCTCGATGTGGAATTCAGGCCGCATCCACTCTATCGGGTGGACAAGCACGATGTTTATCTCGACCTGCCCATCGCCCCGTGGGAAGCTGCGCTGGGCGCGGAAATAGAAGCCCCGACGCCGATCGGCCGGGTGGAAGTCAAGGTTCCCGCAGGCTCGGCAACCGGCCGCAAGCTCCGGCTCAAGGGCCGCGGTCTGCCAGGCGTGACACCCGGCGACTTCTACTTTGTGCTGCAAATTGTCGTTCCCGCAGCAGAGTCCGACAGTGCCAAGTCCTTTTATGAAGGCATGGCCAAACAGTTCAAATCCTTCACCCCACGCGCCAAACTGGGAGGCCCGTCATGACACAGCAAGACCAGACTGCACAGATCGCCGGCTTTATTCTTGAAGATCAGACCGGCTTGAGCCTGGCGGACATTTGCCGCGCCTGTGCGGCAGAGGCCGACCGGATTATTGAACTGGTCAACGAAGGCGTGCTGTCCCCCGCGGGCGCAGCCCCTGATGAGTGGCGCTTTACCGGCATTCATCTGCACAGCGCGCGCGTGGCCTTGCGACTCGAAAGCGACCTCGGCGTCAACCTTGCCGGCGCAGCGCTGGCGCTCGAACTGCTGGATGAGCTGGCCACGCTGCGCGCAAGGCTGCAGCGCCTGGAAGCCGCCGGGCGATAACTCAAAACTGCTGACAACCCGCCTTTCTCCTTCCCGCCCTTGGGGGAAAGCCGGGATGGGGCTCTTTGGGCCTGCGCGCCCTCATTCCATTTCTATTTCAAGGCGATAGTTTTTATCGCTGCCTTGTTCTGTGGCCCCGCATCGTTATCGCGAGGCCGTAGGCCATGGCGATCCATGGTTGACAAGGCACAGACATGGATTGCCGCGCTTCGCTCGCAATGACGCGGAGGATGGTTTTTACCGCTGGCCCAGCATCGTCATCGCGAGGCCGTAGGCCGTGGCGATCCATGGTTGGCAAGGCACGGACATGGATTGCCGCGCTTCGCTCGCAATGACGCGGAGGATGGTTTTTATCGCTGCCTTGTTCTGTAGCCCAGCATCGTCATCGCGAGGCCGCAGGCCGTGGCGATCCATCGTTGACAAGGCACGGACATGGATTGCCGCGCTTCGCTCGCAATGACGCAGAGATTTCTTGCGAATTGTGCAAATCGCAATACGTTCGTATTGAGGGTGAAGGAGCCAAGCCATGCGGCCCCTTTTCTGCCCCCTCCTAACTTTCATGCATCGAGGGCGCAGCACCCCTGATCATGAAAGACACTGCGAAGGTGTGGAGTCGCCCGGAGGCTGAGGTCGCGAAAACTTTTGATGGCATCTGACCGCGAAACCTA
>JBDSZF010000249.1:0-3633 GCA_039925285.1 Polaromonas sp. | reverse complement strand
GCTTCAACACGCTGGCGGCTAAAACCATAGAGTTGCACAAGCTCAAGGACATGCTGTTTGCCCCCGGCAAGCTGCTGGAAGACCCGATCAACGCCATTTCACTGGCCATGGGCCTGATGTTTGGCCTGGCCGGTCTGCCGCACATCCTGATGCGTTTCTTTACCGTCAACAACGCCAAGGAAGCGCGTAAATCAGTCCTGTACGCGGCTGGCTTCGTCGGCTTTTTCTTCAACGTCATCCTGCTGATGGGCCTGTGCGCGATTGTGATCGTCGGCACCAATCCCGAGTTCTTCGAAGGCGGCACGATTGGCGGCAAGATCATCGGTGGCGGCAACATGGTGGCAATGCACCTGGCCAAAGCGGTGGGCGGCAACCTGCTGCTGGGCTTCCTGGCAGCGGTGGCTTTCGCGACGATCCTGGCGGTGGTCTCGGGCCTGGCACTGGCCGGCGCCTCCGCCATCTCGCATGACCTGTATGCCCGCGTGATCAAAAAAGGCAATGTGTCTGAAGCGCAGGAAATCAAGGTTTCCAAAATGGCTTCTTTCGGCATTGGCCTGATTGCCGTGGTACTGGGCATTGCCTTTGAAAAGCAGAACGTGGCCTTCATGGCGGCGCTGGCCTTTGGCATTGCAGCGGCCGGTAACTTCCCGGTGCTGTTCCTGTCGATGTACTGGAAAGACCTGACCACGCGCGGCGCCCTGGCGGCCGGTTACGGTGGCTTGACGGCTGCTGTGGTGCTGGTGGTGCTGTCCAAATCAGTCTGGGTCACCGTGCTGGGCTACGCCACACCGATCTTCCCGTACGACCAGCCTGCCCTGTTCGCCATGCCTCTGGCGTTCTTGCTCGGTTATGTTTTCTCCATCACCGACAAGAGCGAGCGCGCAGGCAAAGAACGTGCAGCGTTCTCTGACCAGTGGGTTCGTGCCCAAACCGGCTTCGGAGCAGATGGAGCGGTCAGCCACTGACGGGTTGATGCAGAAATGAAAAAGCCCCGAATTTCGGGGCTTTTTTTATGGCGTGCCCGGCATGCTCCGGCCATAAATCGGCACAGGGGGCCTGACGCCTGGCTGGCAACATCAGAACACCCTACCAAAACATACAAAAATCAATATAATTCAAGCATGAAAATGATAGAGTTCTGTGGCGCTTCGCTGAATGATTTGCGTGAATTTCCGCATAACGCCATGCGTGAGGCCGGCTATCAGTTGGACAAAGTGCAACACGGCCTATCGCCTGACGATGCCAAAGCCATGCCAAGCATCGGGGCCGGGGTGGTAGAGCTTCGTATCTGGGATGAAGCGGGCTCGTTTCGGGTGGTCTATGTCACCAAGCTGGCAGACGCCATTTATGTGCTGCACTGCTTTCAGAAAAAGACTCAGAAAACTGCCAAGCGCGACATTGATTTAGCCCAAAAGCGCCTCAAGAAACTACTTCAGGAGATTGGAAAATGACCGACAAACAACGATTCCCCAGCGTCTGGGATGCCCTGGAAGACACGCCCCAGCAAGCGGCTAGCATGAAGGCCCGCTCTGCGCTGATGATGGCCCTGGCCGAAGTCATCCGTGAGCGTGGCATGACTCAAGGCGAGGCCGCCGCCCTGTTCGGGGTGACTCAGCCCCGCGTTTCTGACCTGGTGCGCGGCAAGGTGAACCTGTTTTCGCTCGACACCTTGATGGATATGGCCGCCACTGCGGGCATGGCCCCGATGGTGAAAGTGTCCAAGCCGAAAGCCCAAAATCCAGCTTTGCGCCGAAAATAATTTGAGCCGACCAAGTAGGCGGTGCTGGACAACTCCGGCCCGAGGGAGCCAAGGCTCGTCGAGTCATTTATTGCGCTGAGCCCCATTTGGAGTCTGGCTACATGCCGGCTACACGGTACAAAACCCGGTACTGCTGGCTACATGAGCCTGAAAGCAAAAAAGGTTTGCTGCTAAATTCATAGCAACAAACCTTTGTGCATATTGGCGGAGAGGGTGGGATTCGAACCCACGGTACCTTGCGGTACGCCTGATTTCGAGTCAGGTACATTCGGCCACTCTGCCACCTCTCCAGTGTGTGGTGGCCGCAATTCTAGCAGGCTGAAAGACCTGTTCGGGCGGCTTATGCCGAAAGAATCGTCAGGCCGCCCATATAGGACTGCAGCACAGCCGGAACCTCGACGCTGCCGTCGGCGCGCTGGTAGTTTTCCAGCACCGCCACCAGCGTACGGCCGACTGCCAGGCCCGAGCCGTTCAGGGTGTGAACGAACTCGTTCTTGCCTTGCGCGTTCTTGAACCGGGCCTGCAGGCGGCGGGCCTGGAAGGCTTCGCAGTTGGAGATTGAACTGATCTCGCGGTAGGTGTTCTGTGCCGGCAGCCAGACTTCCAGGTCATAGGTCTTGCTCGCGCCAAAGCCCATGTCGCCGGTACACAGCAGCATGACGCGGTACGGCAGGCCAAGTTTTTGCAGAATGGCTTCGGCATGGCCGCTCATGACTTCCAGCGTTTCATTGCTGGTGTCGGGATGGACAATCTGCACCATTTCCA
This sequence comes from Polaromonas sp., assembly GCA_039925285.1. Lineage (GTDB taxonomy): Bacteria > Pseudomonadota > Gammaproteobacteria > Burkholderiales > Burkholderiaceae_C > Polaromonas. Next base: position 1,109 of record JBDSZF010000249.1, on the reverse strand, counting down.
CCTTGTCGAACTGGTGCTGGCGGATCATGCCGCGCGTGTCGCGCCCATAACTGCCGGCTTCCGAGCGAAAGCACGGCGTATGGGCGGTCAGTTTCAAAGGCAGTTGCGCCTCAGCCAGAACCTCATCGCGCACAAAGTTGGTCAGCGTCACCTCGGCCGTAGGAATCAGGTACAGCGCTGTGCTTTCGGCCTCCTGGGCACCTTCCTGCCCGCCCTTTTTGACGGCAAACAGATCTTCTTCAAACTTGGGCAGCTGGCCGGTGCCGCGCAGCGAATCGCCGTTGACGATGTAGGGCGTGTAGCACTCGGTGTAGCCATGCTCTTCGGTCTGCACATCGAGCATGAACTGGGCCAAAGCCCGGTGCAGTTTAGCCAGCGGGCCTTTCATCACGGTAAAGCGCGAACCCGTCAGCTTGGTGCCCATCTCAAAGTCCAGCCCCAGCGGCTGGCCCACATCCACATGGTCCTTGACGTCGAACGTGAATGCGGCGGGCGAGCCGCCCAGGCCTTCCAGCGGGCTCCATTTGCGCACTTCCACGTTGCCGGCCTCGCCGATGCCCTGCGGCACGCTGTCGTGCGGCAGATTGGGAACTGCCAGCAGCAGCGCCTGCATGTCGGCCTGGATCTGGTCGAGCCGGTGGGCTGACGACTCCAGCTCAGCCTTGGAGGCGCTGACCTGGGCCATCACGGCGCTGGCATCTTCACCTTTTGATTTGAGCTGGCCGATCTGCCGGGACAGGGTGTTGCGCTGGTTTTGCAGCTCTTCCGTGCGGATTTGCAAGGCCTTGCGTTCGGTTTCCAGCGCCTGAAACGCCTCGACATTGAGGAAGGTTTGCGGGCTCTTGCGGGTCTCCAGGCGGGCGATGGCCGTGGGCAGGTCTTTACGGAGCAGGTTGATGTCTAGCATGGCGTGTTTTTGAATTTATATAAAAATGGCTAAAACCCGCTAGCAAACGGGCGAAATCAGCCATGTATGTTCTGGCGTTTTACCGGGGCGGTCAGCCCAGCTGATGAAGTTGACTGTCGCCGATCTCCAGCGCATGTCCCTGCGCATCAAGCTTCAGGCCTTTGGGCAGCGGGAACTTGATGGTTTCCTCAACCCCGTCCAT
>JBDSZF010000248.1:0-2696 GCA_039925285.1 Polaromonas sp. | reverse complement strand
ATCCCATGCCCAGCTGGAAGCCTTGCTGCATCGACTGGACACCGCGCTTGCCACCGAAAGCCCCACGCAGTGATTTTTCAGGCCTTTCGCCTCAACGAAGGGCTGTAAAAGCCTACAATTGAGCGGTCTGCGGTGCGCACTGGGCTTTATATTTCCTTGAACCAATGCTCCACGAGCACGGGCTTGGTACATTGTCTGGTAGGCGTGATCGTCTCGCGTCAGACGAACCCGAAACCTGACTGCCCTCGCCCACCTGAACCCCGGTTCAGGATGACGGTCCGGTGGCATTCGCAGACACCTTGTTTTTCTTCCCGCTTCAGGCACTGCGGTTCTGACCAGAACGCTGCGCCGGCCTTCCCAAGCCTCAACTCCTCCAGCCATGATTCTCGAACCCCTGCTGATCGCTGAACTGGCCGCGCTGGGCGCGGGCACCGGTTTTCTTGCCGGCCTGCTGGGCATTGGCGGCGGCATGCTGATGGTGCCCTTCATCACGATCATTCTGGCCAACCGCGGTGTTTCTGCTGACCTGTCCGTCAAAATGGCCATTGCCACCTCGATGGCCACCATCATCTTTACCTCCCTGTCCAGCGTTCGCGCACATCACCGGCGCGGCGCGGTGCGCTGGGACATTGTCAGGCGCCTGGCGCCGGGTATCGTGATGGGCAGCATCATCGGCAGCCTGGGCGTGTTTGCACTGCTCAAAGGGTCTTACCTGGCCATTTTCTTTGGCCTCTTCGTGAGCTTTTCCGCAACCCAGATGTTCCTCGACAAAAAACCCAAACCGACGCGCCAGATGCCCCGAACTGGCGGCCAGTTGGCTGCAGGCGGATTCATTGGCTTCATGTCGGGCCTGGTCGGCGCAGGCGGCGGTTTTATCAGCGTGCCCTTCATGACCTGGTGCAATGTCACGATTCACAATGCCGTGGCCACCTCTGCCGCGCTGGGGTTTCCGATTGCCGTGGCCAATGTGCTGGGTTATGTCATCAGCGGACAAACCGTGCAGAACCTGCCTGAAAACTCTTTGGGCTATATCTGGCTGCCGGCGCTGCTGGTGATTGCCATGTGCAGCTTCCTGACCGCACCGCTGGGGGCAAAGGCGGCACACAGTATTCCGGTCGGCAAGCTCAAACGGATATTTGCCAGTATTTTGTATCTATTGGCTGCGTACATGCTCTACAAAGGCTTGAGCAGCCAGGCCTGATGCATTTGACAGGGTCAGGCGGTGAGCGGCGATGCCATCACCACCATGCCGTCTTCATCGGCGTAAAGCCAGTCGCCCGGATGAATCCATACACCCTGGATCTGAACCACGACATCGCGCTGGCCTTGCTGGCGTTTTTCAGTAGGCAATGGCATGGCAGCCAGTGCCCTGATGCCGGTGCTGCACTGCGCCAGTTCGGCCACATCGCGGACACAGCCGTCAATCACCACGCCAGACCAGCCGTTTTGGGCCGCCGCAGCACCCAGGTTGCCGCCCAGCAAGGCGCGCCGAAGCGACGCTCCGCCATCGACGACCAGCACCCGGCCCTCACCGGGCGAATCCACCGCCGCCTTGACCAGCGAGTTGTCTTCAAAGCATTTGACGGTAACCACGGGACCACTGAATTTGCGGATCCCGCCAAAGTCCCTGAAAACCGGCGGCAACACCCGAAATTGCCCAGAACTGTCGTTTTTATGGGTATCACAAAGATCACAGGTAGCGAACGAGAACGGAGCGGCTGAGGTCATTTTTGAATCACTTTCGAGAATGCAAGGTCAACGATTTTCCCTGCATACGGGCGACACGCGGAGGCAAGGCAGGGCCATGAAGGCTGATTTTTTCAATTTCAGAGGTGAATCTGCAACAAGAGGCTGCAAATAAAGTGTTTACCCGCTTTCAAACAGGATTTTCTCCATTAGCATGCGTTAAGCCATAGAGAAGCCGTTCTTCCTGTGGCGATTTGTCAACTGTCTAGAAGGAATTAATGATGGCAACTGCAAAAAAAGCGCCTGCAAAAACCGCGGCTCCGGAAAAAACTGTAGCAGCTAAAAAGGCAGCACCTGCCAAGGCAGCGGCTCCAGCCAAAAAGCGCACGCCGAATCCAGCGTTCATGAAAGCGCTGACCCTGAGCCCTGAACTGTCTGCCGTGGTCGGCGACCAACCCCTGCCACGCACTGAGATTGTCAGCAAGCTGTGGGTTTACATCAAGGCCAATGATCTGCAGGACAAAACGAACAAACGCATGATCAACGCCGACAAAAAACTGCTGGCCGTATTTGGCAAGCCGCAAGTGTCGATGTTCGAGATGGCGGGCCTGATCGGCAAGCACGTTAAATAAACGTTTTTGACAGCGCCCAAAGGCCGCTATTCAGCGGCTTTTTTTATGCTGCGCCCAGCATGGGCGCTTGCGCAGGACATGCGCAAGCAGCAAATCACTCAAGAACAAAAAGTTTTAGCCCCAGACCACCGAGCGCATGGAAATCGAGCCCCCCTGAAAGCTGGTATTCAAAAACCGCATCGGCTCCCGCGACTCGACCGCGCCAGCGGCATACAGCAGCGGCAAATAATGCTCGTGAGTGGGATGGGCCATTTTGGCCATAGACCCGAGTTTCTGGAAATTCTGCAAGGCATCCAGGTTTCCTTGCTGCACATAGCCGCCGATAGTCTGGTCAAACTCAAGCGCCCAATCGTAAGCCTGACTGCCCGTGGCACCGCG
>JBDSZF010000247.1:0-4144 GCA_039925285.1 Polaromonas sp. | reverse complement strand
TTGCAGGCGCTCAGCGCCAATCCACGCATCAGCGAAGCCGATCTGCGCTCCACGCTGGAGGGCGCTGGCCGCCAGGCAGCGCACAAACTGGAACGCTACCTGGCGGCGCTGGCCACGATTGCTTCCGCTGCGCCCCTGCTCGGCCTGCTGGGCACGGTGATCGGCATGATCGAGATTTTTGGCTCCCAGACGGGCAGCAGCCATGCCGGCGGAGGCAACCCGGCCCAGCTGGCGCAAGGCATTTCAATCGCGCTGTACAACACCGCTTTTGGCCTGATGGTGGCCATACCGGCGCTGATTTTCTGGCGCTATTTTCGGGCCCGGGTGGATGGCTACCTGCTGACGATGGAACTGGCGGCGGAACGGTTTGTGCGCCATCTCAATACGCTGCGCAAATGAATTTTCGTCCTCACGCGCGCGCCGAGCCCGAAATCAACCTGATTCCGTTCATTGATGTGCTGCTGGTGGTGCTCATCTTTTTGATGCTTTCAACCACCTACAGCAAATTTACCGAACTTCAGGTCAAACTGCCGACCGCCGATGCGGAGCAGCAGCGCGACTACCCCAGGGAAGTGATCGTTGCCGTCAGCAGCGATGGCCACTACATGGTCAATAAAACCCTGGTGGAGGGGCGTGGCATCGAGGTGCTGGGCGCGGCGCTCACCCTGGCGGCCAAGGCCGGCAAGGACAGCGTCATCATCATCAGCGCCGATGCCAGCGCCACCCACCAGGCGGTCATCACTGTCATGGAAGCCGCCCGGCGCCAGGGTTTGACGCAGATCACCTTCGCCACCCAAAGCGCCGCCCAGGCAGGCGCGAAGTAAATCGCCGGACTTGCTCTTTCCCGGAAAAAGGCCAGACGCGTGAAACAAGTTCTGCTGAAAGCCTGGCGCACTCGCGGCTGGCTGGCTTGCCTGCTCTGGCCGGTGGCGCAAATCCACGGCCTGCTGGTGCGATTGCGCCGGGCTTTGTACCGGCGCGGGATGCTGGCATCCGAGCGCTTCAGCGTTCCCGTCATTGTGGTCGGCAATGTCGTGGCCGGCGGTGCCGGAAAAACACCGCTGGTGATGGCGCTGGTCAGGCATTTGCAGGCGCAGGGCTTGCAGGTCGGCGTGATTTCGCGCGGCTACGGGCGCCTGGGCCATGAAAGCCTTGAAGTCCGGCCCGAAACGCCCATTGACAAGTCCGGTGACGAACCCGCCCTTATCAGAAAATCGACAGGCGCTCCTGTTTTTGTAGCAAATCGCAGAACTGAAGCCCTGCGCGATTTACTGGAAGCTTATCCGGCGACTGCCGTGGTGGTGTGCGACGACGGCCTGCAGCACTACGCCCTTCAGCGCGACATCGAGATTGCGGTGTTTGACGATAGAGGCGTTGGCAATGGCTGGCTTCTGCCGGCCGGGCCGCTGCGCGAACCCTGGCCGGAGCGCCTGCACCAGGGGGTGAATCTGGTGCTGCACACGGGCCAGAAACCTGTTTTTGAAGGATTCACCTCCCGCCGGCAATTGGCCGATCATGCGCTAGCGGCTGACGGCAGCCAGATTGAATTGACCGCACTGCAGCATCAGCCCCTCATGGCACTGGCCGGCATTGCCAGCCCCGAGGTGTTTTTTGACATGCTCAGGGCACGCGGCCTGACACTCGAAAAAACGCTTGCACTGCCCGACCACCATGATTTCGGGGATGACGATCTAAACGCTCTCACAGGCCAGACGGTGCTGTGTACCGAAAAGGACGCCGTCAAGCTGTTTGCCCTGCCAACGCATTCCAGACTGAAACTGCTGTCCGTTACGCTGGAATTTTCGCCAGAACCCGCTTTCTTTAGCGCCCTCGATGCGCTGCTGGCAGCCTTGATTTCTCAATTACCATCAAGCCATGGACACCAAATTACTTGAACTGCTGGTCTGCCCCGTGACCAAGGGCCACCTTGAATACGATCGCAAAAAACAGGAACTCATCTCCCGCAGTGCCCGGCTGGCCTATCCGGTTCGGGACGGCATCCCCGTGATGCTGGAAAACGAAGCGCGAACACTGACTGACGAAGAGCTTGACCTGTGATGCCGGCCAGGGCCATGCCGTCATGAGCTTCAGCATTCTCATTCCGGCGCGTCTGGCGTCCACCCGTTTGCCCAACAAACCGCTGGCCGACATCCATGGCGCACCCATGGTCGTACGCGTGGCACAGCGTGCCCTGCAAAGCAGCGCGCTGCGCACCGTGGTAGCCGCGGACAGCGCTGAAATCATCGAGAAATGCACGGCCTTCGGCATTCAGGCCGTACTGACCCGCGCTGACCACCCCAGCGGCAGCGACCGGCTGGCTGAAGCCTGCAGCCTGCTGGGACTGGCCGATGACGACATCGTGGTGAATGTGCAGGGCGACGAACCCCTGATTGATCCCGCGCTGATAAATGCCGTAGCCCGACGGCTCAATGAACGTACTGACTGCGCCATGAGCACAGCCGCGCATTCAATTGACGAACTGGCTGATTTTCTCAATCCCAATGTGGTCAAGGTGGTGCTGGATGCGCGCCAGACTGCGCTGTACTTCAGCCGCGCCCCGATTCCCGCCGCGCGTGACTTTAATGGCAAGGCCTGGTGGAAAGAAGGCAGCCTGCTGCCCAAGCCGTTGCGCCATGTGGGGATCTATGCCTACCGCGTCGGCTTTTTGCGCCAGTTTCCCCAATTGCCGCAAGCGCCGCTGGAGCAGCTTGAGTCGCTGGAGCAATTGCGCGCCTTGTGGCATGGCTACCGGATTGCCGTTCACATCACCGACCATGCGCCGGGCCCCGGCGTCGATACGCCTGAAGATCTGCAGCGTGTGCGCAGACTCATGGCCGATCAACATCCGCCAGTGCCTGTGTAAGCTGCTGTCAAGGATGCGCATGATATCCTTGCAAAGTATGGTCGGCGGCTTGCGGCAGGTGCCAACGGCCCTCGCAACATGTCAAGCGGATAGGTCGATCGACCCACCGTCCAGCCTGACTTCCAGAATTCATAATAAATCAGAGGACATTCATGAGACTTATTTTGTTGGGCGCGCCTGGCGCGGGTAAAGGAACACAAGCAACGTTCATTTGCCAAAAATACGGCATTCCCCAGATTTCCACTGGCGACATGCTTCGAGCGGCCGTCAAGGCAGGAACGCCCTTGGGCATCGAAGCAAAAAAGGTCATGGATGCAGGTGGCCTGGTCAGCGACGACCTGATCATCAACCTGGTGAAGGAGCGCATTGCCCAGCCTGACTGTGCGCTGGGTTTCCTGTTCGATGGCTTTCCACGCACCATTCCCCAGGCCGACGCCATGAAGGCTGCCGGCGTGAAAATCGACTACGTGCTGGAAATCGATGTGCCTTTTGACGCCATCATCGAGCGCATGAGCGGGCGCCGCTCACACAGCGCCTCTGGCCGCACTTACCATGTCAAATACAACCCGCCGAAGGTTGAAGGCAAGGACGATATGACCGGCGAGCCGCTGATCCAGCGCGAAGATGACAAGGAAGAGACGGTTGCCAAGCGCCTGGAGGTGTACAGCGCCCAGACCCGTCCACTGGTGGCGTACTACTCCAGCTGGGCCGAGGTTGCACCCGATGAAGCCCCGAAATACCGGGCCATCAGCGGCATGGGCGGGGTCGAAGAAATTACCGAACGGGCCTTCAAGGCGCTGTCGAGCTGAAGCAATTTGCGCACTGTTGAAAAAAGCCATCTTTCTGGATGGCTTTTTTTATGCGCCCGGCAAAGGCACAGGCCGCCCGTCTTGCACCAGCAATTCGAGCATCAGCGCCACCCGTGCCTTCACCGGACTCAAGCCGTTCGAGTCCGCAATCGTATCGCCGAGCAGGGGCATCACCCGGCCATTAACGCAGCGCGTTGAGCGCACCACCCGCACCCCTGCCGCCTGGGCCTTGAGCAACGCCTGTTGCAGCTCTTGGTGAACCGTGCCATTGCCGGTGGCGGCCACCACCAGACCGTCGATGCCCTGATCGAGCAAGGCCTGCACCATGGCCCCGCTGGCGCCGGCGTAGCTCATGATGATTTCAACACGCGGCCAATTTGCTATTTTTTCAATAGCTACAGAGGCCCGCTCAGCCTGCGCTACAGGCCAATTTCTCAATAACCGTAGGCGGCCTTCCTCGACATAGCCGATG
>JBDSZF010000246.1:0-3868 GCA_039925285.1 Polaromonas sp. | reverse complement strand
ACCCTGACCAGCAAGAACTTCAAGGAAACAAATACGAGGTACATGGGGGAGTGCGGGCTATTGCCAGTCAGGGCGATTCCGCTCTAGAGCGTTTTCTGAAGCCACCCCGAGTGGATCAAACTGAAAGAACAAGACGAGTATCCAAGTCTCGGCTTTCAGTCAGCTGCGAGGCCCTGGGCTATTTACCGCCCACGATAGCCGACACATCAATCACATACATTTGCCGCACGGACTCATGCACCGAGTCGATGCACACCTGCTGGCCATCCCGGCGCCAGCGCGGATGCAGATCGCAGCGGTTTTCCTTGCTCAAGCCCGGGTCGGCATAAAAGCTGCCCAGGTCATGCCGCGTGCCGTGCTGCATGTCGAACAAAAATAAAATGCGCTCGTGGGTCTTGGCATCCGGGTAGGTGTCACTGAGCAGCCAGCGTTTGTCGGTCGGCGAGAACGTCATGTGGCCGTTTTCAACAAGAACGCCTTTGCCGACCACATCGACCTGGCCATTGATGCTGTCGTGGTAGAGGTGGTAATGAATGCTGCCCGCATGCGGCCCCCAGACGATGATGTGCTCATCGTCCTGCCACAGCGGATGCGATATCTGGTATTCGGACTTTTCGTAGTCAAAGGTGCCGACGGCATCCGGGTCAAAATTGTCTGCCAGCTGCGGCAAGGGATGGTCCGAGCATTCCAGCAGCCGAAGGTCGCTTCCGTCCGGGTTGACGGTGATCAGGCGGTGCAAAAAGCATGTTTCGTCTTTGACGCGCTCCGTCCAGCGGTGCAGCAGCAGGACGCGCGAAGACGACGGATTGATCTCGATATGGCTGACCCAGTGGATGGCCCGTTCCATGGACGCGCGTGGCTGGAAGTCGCGCAGGTCCCGGTAACTCAGGATCAGGCGCGCTTGGCCGGTGGCCAGATCCATGCAATGAATGCCGTCTTCTACAGGCGCCAGCGGCAGGCTGAACGGGCCGCCGTGCTCACTGTAGCCAATGGTCTGGTGCGTGATGTAGAGACGGCGGTAGTCCACGCACAGTGCATAGCTGCTGTTGGGCGCCACCACATAAACTGGCAGCGGCAAGCTGGTTTTTTCGCCGGTTTCAAGGTTGCAGATGGTCGATCCGAACCCCGCGTAAAACGACTGCGCGTTGCCGCCCCGGGTGTTGTAGATGACCTGCGGGCTTGGGCGGCCATCGAGCCACTGCAGTTGGCTGCCCATTTGCCAGTTCCAGGCGGTCGTCGTGCCCAGGCGGTGGAAGCGGTCGCCGTTCTGCACATCAAAATACCCCACCTCGGCAGCCAGCTCAGGCGTGAGCATGGCGTCCATCACGGGCACCTGCTGCGCCAGCACGTAGCGGCCGCTGCGGTCCCAGTTGCTCTTGTTGTAGTAGCCAAAGAAATGGTGCTGACTGCCCGAGCCCAGGCGGCGGCAGGCGATCAAAGCGTGGGGTGCGGAGAGGTCGTGCGTTGATTTCATGGGGAATGGGGCGGTGATTGTTCGGACTTACTCTGCGCTGAGGTGGCTTTTTTGAATGACTTTTTCCCAGCGTGCTTTTTCGACGGCAATGAACTTGTTCGCCGCCTCGCGCGTGCTGGCCACGGGCGTCATGCCCAGATCAATCAAGCCTTTCTGGAACTCGGGCGTCGCCACCACCTGGCGGATGTCCGCATTGAGCTTGTCCGCCAGCGCATCGGGCACCTTGGCGCTCACCGCAATGGTGGTCCAGGACGTGGCCTGAAACGCGGGGATTCCGGCCTCGATCGCCGTGGGCACCTCGGGCAGCGCCGGCGAGCGGGTGCGGCCCGTGACGGCGAGCGCCTTGAGCTTGCCGGCACGAATCTGCGAGAGCGTGGTCGGCGGGTTTTCAAACATCAGCTGGATCTGGCCGCCCATTAGGTCATTCAAGGCGGCCGAGCTGCCTTTGTAGGGCACATGGGTGATCGGGGCATCGGCGGTGAGCTTGAACAACTCGCCGATCATGTGAACCGATGAGCCGACACCGGCCGAGCCAAAATTGAGGGTGTTCGGGTTTTTGCGCGCTTGGGCCACCAGCTGCTTCAGATCCGTGACGGGCAGCGTGGGCGTGGCCACCACCACATGCGGCATTTCGGCCAGCACGGTCACCACTTTGAGGTCAGTGCCCGGGTTGTAGGCCAGCTTGGAGTAGATGCTGTAGGTCGCATGCAGGCCGATCGAGCCCAGCATCAGTGTGTAGCCATCGGCCGGCGCGTCCACCACGGCTTTTCCGCCAATGTGGCCGCCAGCGCCCGGGCGGTTTTCGACCACCACCGTCTGCTTGTAAAACCTGCCCAGCTGCTCCGCCAGCATGCGCGCCTGCACGTCCGAGCTGCCGCCTGCGCTGAAGGGAACAATGATGCGGATCATTTTTTGCGGGTAATCCTGCTGCGCCCATGCGGGCGAGGTGCTCACCACGCCGAGCAGCACGCCAAGCGTGCCGAGTTTCAAGTTGTTCAGTGACAAAGACCGCTTGGGCATGATTTTCCTTGAGAAAAACGAACGTGTTTGGGATAGGCCGGGCCAGTTTAGGCGGCAGCCATCAATATGAAAAATTCTTTTATGGTCAGAAGCTATACGTAATTGATATACATTGAAGCCGAGTCCAAATCACAGATCAACCGATGCCCCGCTTGCTAAATTCCCGCCAGATTGAAGCCTTTCGTGCCGTTATGCTCACGGGCACGACCACCGCGGCGGCGGCCATGCTGCACACCACGCAGCCCTCCATCAGCCGCCTCTTGGCGCAGGTGCAGGCGGCCACGCAGCTCAAGCTGTTTGATGTGGAGAAGGGGCGCTTGCGGCCCACGCAGGAATCACGGCAGTTGTTTGAGACTGTGCAACGCCACTTTCTGGGACTCGAGCGAATCGAGCAGGACATCGCCATCATGCGCAAGTCCGGCACCGGCACGTTGCGCATTGGCTGCACGCCGGCGCTCGGCCTGAGCGTGATGCCTAAAGTGGTACGCGCGTTCAGTGCGCGCCATCCTGACGTGCATATCAACCTGCAGACCATTGGCGCCCATCATTTGCGCGAAGGGCTGCTGCATGGTTTGTATGACCTGGTGCTCAGCACCACCCCGATCAGCCATCCGCACCTATCCAGCCAAATTGTGCATCGCTCAAACGCTGTGTGCGTGATGCATCCGGCGCATGCGCTGGCCGGGCGCAAGGCCATTCATGTGCGCGATTTACGCGGTCAGGTGTTGTTGAATCTGAACACGGACGATGAGATCCATCAGCAGTTTCAGCGCACCATGGAGCAGCACGCGGTGCAGGCCAGCGCGGCACTGGAAACCACCTACTCCGTCACCATCTGCACGCTGGCCGCCGAAGGCGCTGGCATCGGCATCATTAACCCCTACGTGGCCTCGGTCTTCACTCACGCGGTGAAGGTGCTGCCGCTTGTGCCCCGCCTGCCCGTCGAAGTGGGCATGGCGTTTGCCAGCCAGTCCGCCCCGTCGCTGATGACTGGGGAGTTTGCAGCGCTGCTGCAAGCGTATTTCAGCGAACTGGCGCATTAATCTTTTCAACTCAATCAATTTGGCACGGCTTGTCCGGGCGGCAGTTATGTAGTGCCTGACCGAAAAGTCCAATTCCCCAATAGGGCAGACCAGCTTTGCTGCAACGAAGATTTCCACAATCTTGAGGTTTTGGCTGATTTTCAGCGCATTCATGGTCGGAAGTCGCCTTTTTCGGGAAATCTTCGCACCAGATGCTGGCCTTTTGGTTCTGTCGCATTGGCGGTCAGCAGGGCGTTCGACTATGCTGAGCACTTTGACTGAAAAGGTTTGAACGAGATGCTGGCGACCAAAGGAATGCGCTTCCCAATCGACGTCATTCTGGTGTGCATTC
>JBDSZF010000245.1:0-5622 GCA_039925285.1 Polaromonas sp. | reverse complement strand
ACTCGGGGGCAGGCCAAATCGGTGACCACCAAAATCCCACCAAAGAAGTCGAGTGGTACACAAAATCCGCCAATCAGGGCAATGAATCGGCACAAAATAACTTGGCGCTGATTTATGAGGAAGGCTTGATCGTTGAGCAGGATCTAGATAGGGCAATTTCGCTATACAAAATGTCAGCGGAACAAGGTAATGCTACCGCACAGTTGAATTTGGGTCGCTTGTATTTGAGAGGTATCGGTGTTCAAGTCGAGTTATCCACTGCATTCGATTGGTATTTGAAGGCTGCCGAGCAGGGCAATGAATTTGCGCAATTTGAAGTTGCTTGGATGTACTTCAACGGGCGATGTATAGGGAAAGATCAAGCCTTGGCTGTTCAGTGGTACTTGAAATCCGCAGAAGGTAACCATCTACGGGCTCAATTTGAGCTGGCTGTTTGTTATGCCAATGGCACGGGGATTGAAAAGAATGTTGATGCCGCCATAGTCTGGTATTCGAAAGCGGCAGATCAAGGTCACAAGTTCGCTCAGTTCAATTTGGCACGGCGATACGCAAGTGGCAATGGCGTATTGGTTGACTTGGATAAAGCTATTGGCCTGTACCAAAAATCTGCCAAACAAGGGCATCCGCAGGCGCAATTCGCACTTGCAGGCCTATACGAAAACGGCAATGGCGTAGTCTAAAGTGGACCCCAGATTTGAGACTAAAGTGGACCCCAGATTTGAGACAGTAGTTTAAGCAGGACACTGTCGCAAGAAATGGGAAAATCCGGGCGCATATCAACAAACGCTCCGGTTCACATTCAATGGCGCGCTTTCGACTGCCTTTGATTGTTGAGCGGGAGTTCACCCCGGAAAACATGCCCATGAGCGAATACCAGTACTACGAGTTTGCCGCCGTCGATCAACCCTTGAGCGCGCAGCAGCAGGCTGAGCTGCGCGCCCGCTCCACGCGCGCCACGATCACCGCTGGCAGCTTTGTCAATGAATACCATTGGGGCGATTTGAAGGGCGATCCGCTGGACTGGATGCGGCGCTACTTTGATGCCCATGTGTATTTTGCCAACTGGGGCAGTGCCCGCTTGATGCTGCGCCTGCCGCGCACTGCCCTGGATGAAGCGGTGCTGGCTGACTTTTGCCGCTCGTCCACGAGCGGCGCAGCTTCGGGTTATTCCGATGCCTTTGCCGCCACGGCCACGCCGGCGTGCCGGATACTGGACTGGAGCGTCAACGATGAGTCGGGTGAGTATGAACATGACTGGGAGGATGCCGGTGGCTCGGGCTGGATGTCGCGGCTGCTGCCTTTGCGCGACGAACTGCTGCGCGGCGACACCCGGTCGCTCTACCTGGGCTGGCTGGCCCGCGTCGGCAGCGAAGAAGTCGCCGACGAAGACCTGGAGCCAGCGCTGCCCGCCGGCCTGAAAAACCTCACGCCCGCCCAGACGGCGCTGGTGGAGTTTTTGCGCATCCCGCCTGACTGGTTGGCGGCGGCTGCTGCCGACAGCGCTGATCTGGCCAGTTCCGGCGATGCCGCTCCCGCCATCGACGCCTGGCTGGCGCTGCAAACGCCAGCGCAAATGCGGGAAACCCTGCGCCTGCTGCTGCAAAAGCGCGGCCAGGAAGCCGAACGCGGCTTGCAGGGACGCTTTCTGGCCTGGCAGCGGGCGCAGCAGACAGCGGGCGCCGCCCCGCCCGTGCGTCGTACCGTGGCGCAGATTGAAGCGGGCTGCGCGGCGGCCGAGCGCATTCGTCTTGAGCGCGAAACCCGGGAGCGCCAGGCGCTGGAGGCGACACAACGTGCTGCGCGTGAAAAGCATCTCGCCCAGGTGGCGGCGCGCGCTAACGCCATCTGGGAAAGCATCGACAAGACCTTGCAGCGGGGCACGGGTTCGGCTTATGAGCAGGCCGATAAAACCCTTCAGGAGTTGTCCGACGCGCTCGTGCTGGCCGGCCGCGAGGCTGAATTTCGCAGCAGTCTGGTTCGTTTGATGGCCACTCATGGCAAGCGCCCCGCCTGGGTCACGCGCATGCGCAAGGCTGGTTTCCTGTAGGGGACAATCGCGCCATGGTAAAAAAACACATGCAATTGCAGGAAATTCTTTTCTCCCAGGGGTTTGGCACGCGGCGCGTCTGCGCCGGGCTGGTTCAACAGGATTTGGTGACGGTAGCGGGCGCACCTTGTGCTGAGCCCGCTATGGAATTCGTACCGGAGGGCCTGCATTTCACGGTACAGGGCGTGGCTTGGGAATACCACGAAAAAGCCTATCTGATACTGCACAAACCCGCCGGCTACGAATGCTCGCAAAAGCCCAGCACTTACCCGAGCATCTACACACTGCTGCCCGCGCCGATTCGCCAGCGTGGCGGCGGCGCAGCGGCGGGCGTGCAGGCCGTAGGTCGGCTGGACCAGGACACGACCGGCTTGCTGCTGCTGTCGGACGATGGGAAATTCATTCACCGCATGAGTTCACCCAAACACCATGTACCCAAGGTCTATGAAGTGACGGCCAAGCATCCGGTGGATGATCAGCAGGTCCAGAAACTGCTGGCCGGCGTGGTGCTCGACGATGACCCCAAGCCGGTTCGGGCTGCGGCGTGCGAGCAGACCAGCGAACTGCAACTGAGTCTGACGCTGACCGAGGGCAAATATCACCAGGTTAAACGCATGATTGCTGCCGTGGGCAACCGGGTCGAAGGACTGCACCGTTCGCGTATCGGTTCACTCGCTCTGCCGGTTGACCTCAAACCCGGCGAGTGGCGCTGGTTGACGGCGCAGGACCTGATCAGTATTGCGGGCGTCATTGCGAAAAAGTAAACCGGATAAGTGAAGCAGGCGGTCATGGCCGGCCGCTACACTAGCAAACTGATCTTGAAAGCCCTATTTGTGAATGCAACTTCCCGTTTTCTGGCCGCTTGGCTGTGCGCCCTTTCCGGTCTGTTGTGTCTGCCCGCGCTGGGGCAAACGGCCAAAGTTCCATCTGCCGTGCCGGTAGCCGCCACCGTGACGACGCCGGTGTTTGTGCTCAATTCGCTGGACGACAGTGTCAGCGTCATCAATCCGCTGAACTGGACCGAAACCAAGCGCATCGACACCGGCAAACAGCCGCACCACCTTTATCTCACGCCCGATGAAAAGTCGGTGATTGTGGCCAATGCGCTGTCCGATTCGCTGACCTTCATCGACCCCAAAACCGCCGAAGTGCAGCGCACCGTGCTCGGCGTGATCGACCCCTACCACCTGCGGTTTTCGCCCGACATGAAGTGGTTTGTGACGGCTGCCAACCGGCTCAACCATATTGATATCTACCACTGGAACGGCAAGGAGATGACGCTGGCCAAGCGTGTTCCAACCGGCAAAACGCCCAGCCATTTGTGGATTGACAGCAAAAGCAGCACGATTTACTCGACCATGCAGGAAAGCGACGAGCTGATTGCGGTCGATTTGGCCAACCAGACCATCAAGTGGCGCACCAAAACCGGCTCGACCCCTGCCGATGTGTTTGGCACGGCCAACGACAAACTCGTGCTGGTGGCCCTGACCGGCGGCGACGGGGTCGAGGTGTATGACGTGAGCGGCAAGGAGCCCCGGCTTACCAAGTTCATCAAGACGGCGGCGAGTGCCCATGCCTTCCGCTCTTTCGGCGACAAACGGCATCTGCTGGTCAGCAACCGGGTGGCCAACACCATCAGCAAGATTGACCTGCAGACGCTGGAAGTGGTGGACACCTTTCCGGCACCCGGCGGGCCTGACTGCATGGATGTGACGCGCGACGGCAGCCAGATTCTGGTGACTTCGCGCTGGATTCGCAAGCTCACCATCATCGACGTCGCCAGCCACAAGGTGGTGCGTCAAATCAACGTTGGCAGGAGTCCGCATGGCGTCTGGACGCTGGATCACGCACCGCGCTAGGCCGGCCTTATTTGCTATTGTATTAATAGCATCTTGCGCTTTCGCAATAAGCGCTCAGGGCCAATTCGATGCAAAAACAATGGATGATCGCGCGTCCTGCAAACCGGTGTACCTGACCCTGGACACGGGTCATATGGAAGTCGCACCGCTGATGGCCGACGTGCTCAAACGGCATCAGGTCAAGGTCACGTTTTTTGCCGCCAATGAGCGCACCCAGACCGGCGATGGCAGCCTGGGCACACATTGGGCTGGCTGGTGGAAGGCCCGCGCTGCGGAAGGCCACGAGTTTGCCTCTCATACCTTCGACCACACCTATTGGCGTGCCGATGTGCGGGGAGCGTCGGGCACGCCTGCGCAATTCAGAGTACGCCCTTCAGCCGGACCTTCCGAGGGCAATGATTTCACCTGGACGGCCCGGCAATACTGCGAGGAAATTGGCCGTGCCAGCACGCGGCTGCAAGAAGTCACCGGCAAAACGCCGCTGCCGCTTTTTCGTGCGCCCGGTGGTAAAACCTCGCCGCAGCTTCTGGCCGCAGCCCGGTCCTGTGGCTATGCGCATGTGGGCTGGTCGCCGGCCGGCTTTTTGGGCGACGAGTTGTCAAGCGACAAATACCCGAACGATCTGTTGCTAAAACAAGCGCTGCAGGGCATTCAGCCCGGCGATATTTTGTTGGCGCACCTGGGAATCTGGTCGCGCAAGGAGCCGTGGGCGCCAGCCGTGCTGGAGCCCTTGATTAGCGGCTTGCAGTCGCGCGGCTTCTGTTTCAAAACCCTGCGTGAACATCCCCAGTACAAGGCATGGATTGAAGCGAAAGGCAGCGTTTTACCTGCTCAGTCAGGAAAATAGACAAGATGGACTGGATAACTGGGATTTTCGCGTCGGTGCAGGGGTGGCTGTTTCAAACGCTGGTGCAGCCGGCCCTGTTTGCGATGGACATGGGCAGCCTGTTTGAGGACGCTTATGGGGCGACCGCCTGGTTCATGCTGGGGGTGATCCAGATCATCATTCTGCTGGTCGTCATTGGCCCGCTGCAGCGCTGGCGGCCGGTGGAGGCGATGGACTCGCCCAGCGACCGGGCCAGCATACGTGTTGACGTTCTCTACACGCTGTTTCACCGGCTGGGCTTGTTCAATCTGGTGCTGTTCTTTACCCTTGATCCCTGGTTTGATGAGGCCTTCGGTGCGCTGCGGACCGCAGGCTATGGCACTTTTCACCTCGATCAGCTGTGGCCCGGCGTCACTGACAAGGCCGTCGTCAGCCTGCTGATTTACCTGCTGGCATTTGACTTCGTCGGCTACTGGACGCACCGTGGCCAGCACCAGCTGGAGTGGTGGTGGCGGCTGCATTCGCTGCATCATTCGCAGCGGCAGATGACAATGTGGAGCGACAACCGCAGCCACCTGCTTGACAGCATCCTGCTCGACACCATTATGGTGGTGACGGCCCAACTTATTGGTGTGGCCTCCGACCAGTTCATTGTCATCGTGGCCTTGACCCGGCTCAGCGAAAGCTTTCAGCATGCCAATGTGCGGCTGTGGTTTGGCCGGCTGGGCGAGCGGCTCTGGGTCAGCCCGCGTTTTCACCGGATGCACCACAGCATTGGCATGGGTCATGAAAAACAAGGCCCAGGAACGCTGGGTGGCAATAACTTCGGCGTGTTGCTGCCGTGGTGGGACATGCTGTTCCGGACTGCCAATTTCGAGCAGCGCTATGAG
>JBDSZF010000244.1:0-2535 GCA_039925285.1 Polaromonas sp. | reverse complement strand
GCTTCGTATTCTTCGATTTCATAAAAGGTGTGGCCAGGCTCGGTGCTCCAGCGCACGCCGTCGAAGATGAAGAATTCAGGTTCCGGTCCGAAGAAGGCGGTGTCGCCCAGGCCGGTGGACTTCAGGTAGGCTTCGGCGCGCTTGGCGATGGAGCGTGGGTCACGCTCGTAGGCCTTGCCGTCAGTCGGCTCGATCACGTCGCAGGTCATGATCAGCGTCGTCTCTTCAAAGAACGGATCGATGTTGGCCGTGCTCGGATCGGGGATCAGCTGCATGTCGGACGCTTCGATGCCCTTCCAGCCGGCGATGGACGAACCGTCAAATGCGTGGCCGTCGGTGAACTTGTTTTCATCAAAGTGGGACACGGGCACCGTGGTGTGGTGCTGCTTGCCCCGGGTGTCGGTAAAGCGAAAGTCAACGAACTTGACTTCGTTTTCCTTGACCATTTTCATGACGTCTGCGACGGTCTTTGCCATCAGAATCTCCTGTGCTGGATGGTTGGGTTAAAAATTCAATTCGGGTCTGCTGAATGCACTTTTTGTGCCAAAGCCAAGAACTGTTGAGTTGTTGGGCAAGCCTCTGATTGTGCCGCTATTGTCGCCAATGAACGGCGGTTGGCTCATTTTGAAAATGCTGTTTTGGAAAATATCGACTCAAAAACACCAATTCAGTGCGAAAAATGAGTGCACCTTAATGGGCAGCCATTAGCGCACCAACTCAGGGCCCAACAAAACGCCAAAATGGTGCAATCCTGCCATCAAGGCAGGATAAGCGCGGCTGACCGCTTCAGGCGTGCCTTTGACGCCCAGTTCAATATGGCGTCCAAACTCGGGATGAGCGACGCTGGGCAAGCTGAACACCTTGACGCCAGCATGGGCAGCTTCAATGGCCAGCATCAGCGGCGTCAGCGCAGCCTCCATGGCGCCCATCACGATCACCGACTTTTCAACAAAAACCGACTTCTGATGCAGGTGGGCATAGCGTTGGTCCAGCACCCACTCGATCATCGGCCAGGCCATGACCGGAAAACCGGGTACAAAATGTATGCCCCCACGCTCCCCCACTGCGTGTGAGTCGCTGCCCCCCGAGGGGACTGGCCTTGCTTGGGGCGGCCCGTCGCGGCGGCCGACCTCGCCAGGCTCAACAAAGCAACTGAAGCCCGGAATCTTGTTGTAGGGATTCGGAATAATTTCCGCTCCCACTGGAAACACGCCCATATTGAGACGATGAAGGTTGTCATGGCGATCCGGCTCAAAAGCTATTCCCTGCTCCTTTGCCGTATCCCGCATGCGCTCTTCTATCAGCCGCCTGGCTTCGGGATGCAGCGCCAGGTCAACGCCCAGGGCGCGGGCCGCGCATTGCCGCGTGTGATCGTCCGGCGTGGCGCCGATGCCGCCGGTGCTGAACACGATATCGCCGGACGATCGCGCAGCCGCAAAGGCACGCACCAGCGTGGCAGTGATGCGTTCCGGGTCGTCGCCCACGTACTCGGCATAAGCCAATGACAGGCCGCGTGCGGCCAGTAATTCGATGGCTTTGGGCAAATGCTTGTCGGTGCGTTTGCCCGAGAGAATTTCATCGCCAATGATGATGATTCCAAAATGAGCGGTCATGCCGGTAATCCTGAAGTTACAGCCATGGATCCGGCGAGCCGCCGGGTGAACCGAAGCCGGCCGCCGGCTTTGGCAAGCCATTCGGCAACGGGGCATCCGCTATCAAATCAGCAGCATCTTTTGACTTTAGAGCTTGCGCAAGGGCACTATTCCTCCTGCGAATCTGCGCCAGGGCGGCAAGACCGTAGTGGGCAAACCAGAGCGACGAGAAGGCAAACACCAGGGTGTAAATCCAGATCGCCACGGGCACCAGAATCGGCGCCATGGCGATGAACATGGCGCCAGACGCCCACAGCAGACTGGGCACTGCGCCAAGGTAGCCGCTGAGCACACCGATGCCGAGCAGCGGCAACCGGTTTTCCCGGAAAATCTGCTCCCGTTCCTCGCGGCTCGCATGTTCTGCCAATGCATCGTAGGACATGACGCGGTAAGTGAGCCAGCCCCAGATCAAGGGCGGCAATATCAATATCAGCGGCGGCACCAGCCATAAAGGAATCGTCACCACCAGCGCAATGGCGGCCAGCACGGTCGAACCCAGCGACCAGACGATGCCGGCCAGCAGCGAGCCGCCTTTTTTGCGCTCCAGTTGCGGAAATCGCCGGCTCGCCACCAGGGTGACCATGCTGGGCGTCATGAATATCGCCACAAACAGCAGCGTGACGATGACGATCACAGGAATCGCCAGGAACAGCAGCAGCGCAGGCGCCAGCACCAGATGCAGGCTGCTCAAGCCGACTCCCTCGAGCCAGTGGACCATGGCGTTGACCAACTCGTAGCTTTCCAGGTTGCTGCGCACCACCATGAGTGCGCTTTCCCAGTAAAAGTAGCCCAGGGTCAGCGACAGCGCCCCCATGATGATGACGGGTAGGATGGACAGGACAATGACGCGGGGATGCAGGCAATACATGACTGCCCGCCAGAA
>JBDSZF010000243.1:0-4977 GCA_039925285.1 Polaromonas sp. | reverse complement strand
ACAGAATACAGCGCCATGCAGTTTCACCCATTTGGTACTGCTCCGCAGATGCATAAAAAATGCTGCAACCCGCATGGATATTGGGTTTTAGGGGTTTCGGTGCTCAGCCAACTGCTTTTTCTAGGATGAAAGACTTCGAGGTCGCCGGCTTCAGGCCCGAGGTGATGCCCGGCATTCTCAAGGACAACGCGGTGCGGCTGTTGAAGCTTGACGCCGCCGCTGCCGTCTGAGCAATTGCAGGGTGATGGCGCCGCGGGCCGCTCACGCGAGCGCCGCGCGCCGCAGGCCGTCCAGATCGAGGACGGTCAGGCGGCCGTACTCCAGCTTCAGCAGCCCGGCATCCTCCAGCGCCTTGAGCGCGCGATTGCAGCGCGGACGCGAGACACCGGCCAGGTTGGCCACCTCTTCCTGGAACACCTCGATATGCAGTTGCCCATGCGGGTACAGCCAGGGGTGGAACAGTCCGGCCAATGCGCGCTTGACCTTGCCCTCTGCGTCGAGCACGCGCTCGTCCGCCCAGCCTTCCATGAACCAGAACATGCGCTCGGTGATCTGCTGCAGCAGGAAGTGGTTGAAAGACAGTTCGCTCTCGTAAAGCCACTCGAAGGTGTGGCGCGGCATGACGGCCACCACGCTGGGCTGCATGGCGATCACATCGGCCGACCTGGGCATGCCGCGCACCAGCGTGGCTTCACTGAACCAGCTGCCCGGTGACAGGCCGCCAAAAGTGATGGAGTGACCCTCGGCGGTGGTGCTTGACCATTTCAGCAGTCCGCTGATCACGCCGTGCCAGTGGTTCGGGAACTCGCCCCGGTGCGACAGCACCCCGCCGGCCGGCACGGATTGCTGGCTCATTTCCGCCAGCACGCGCGCCTGCACGGCGCTCGCCAGCCTGGGGTACCAGAGCGAGCCGGCTAGCAGTTCCTGCAAGGAGGCGAAGCCAATGGCACGATTGGCGTCGATGGTCGGGTTGTGCAACATGGTTAGGGTAAACGCTAGCTGGCTTTGTATTCTGCGTAACTGTGTCTCGGGCTGGGTTTTCGAATAATACCTTCTGGCTCGCCAAGCCGGCGCCCCATTCCTGACCCTTCACCGGAGACCACCTCATGAGCAATCCCAAGGTCATCATCACCATCGCGCCCACGGGCGGCATGGCCAGCAAGAAGCAGAACCCGCATCTGCCGACGCAGCCCGATGAAATCGCGCGCGACGTCATCGACTGCTGGAACGCCGGCGCGTCCGTGGTGGCGATCCACGCCCGCCGCCCGGACGATCTGGCCACCTGCAACCCGGAGATATACCGCGACATCAACGCGCGCATCCGCGCCAGGAGCGACATCATCATCAACAACTCCACCGGCGGCGGCGTCAACGGCGACGTGGTGCACCAGTTGCCCGGCGGCGAATGGGAAACCAAGTGGAGCGAACGCATCAAGGGCATCGAGGCCGGCGCCGAGATGTGCACGCTCGACGCCACCACGGTCAACCTGATCTTCGACGGCAAGGAGATCATGTTCAACAGCCCGCCGTCGAAAAACCGCGAACTGGCCGCCGCCATGCAGGCGCGCGGCATCAAGCCCGAGTGGGAGGTCTTCAGCCCCACGCACATCGTGCAGGACGTGTCCACGCTGATCGCCGAGGGCCTGGACAACGACCTGCCCTTCGTCAACATGGTGCTCAACATCCACCGCGGCTTCCAGGGCTCGATGCCGTATTCGCCCAGGACCTTCCAGTTCATGATTGATCTGCTGCCGAAAAATGCCATCTTCGGCGTCAGCGGCATCGGTCCGTCCCAGCTGCCGGCGTCGATCCAGTCGGTGCTGCTGGGCGGCCATGCGCGCACCGGGCTGGAAGACAACCTCTACTACGCCCTGGGGGATCTGGCGACCAACCAGCGCCTGACCGAGCGGCTGGTGCGCATCGTGCGCGACATGGGCTATGAGCCCGCCACGCCGGCCGAGGCGCGCGACATGCTGGGCCTGTCGCGCATGACCGGCCCGAAGCCGGAATTCGCCATCCGCTGAGCGCGGCCTGAGCCGGATCTACGGCGCAGGCGTTTCATGCAGACCGCAGCTGAAGAACGGCTGCAACACAAGGAAAAATCCATGCAAGAGATCAAGACCGTCGGCGTCGTCGCCACCGGCGTCATTGGCGCGAGCTGGGCGTCCTACTTTCTGGCCCGTGGGCTGAACGTCGTCGCCACCGATCCCGGGCCCGGCGCCGAGGACAGGCTGCGCCGCGCGGTGGAGCAGCACTGGCCGGCGCTCGAGCGCGCCGGCCTCGCCAGCGGCGCCTCGCCGAGCCGCCTGGTCTTCGAGCCGCAGCTCGAAGCGGCGCTCAGCGAGGTCGATTTCGTTCAGGAGCAGGGCCCCGAGCGCGAGGACTTCAAGATCGAGCTGTTCCGCCGCATGGACGCGCGGCTGCCGCCCGAGGTCATCCTCGCGAGCAGCTCGTCGGGGCTGCTGATCAGCCGCGTGCAGTCGGCCTGCCAACACCCTGAGCGGGTCGTCCTCGGCCATCCGTTCAACCCGCCGCACCTGATCCCGCTGGTCGAGGTGATAGGCGGCGAGAAGACCTCGCCGCAGACGATCGCCCGCGCGATGGCCTTCTACGCCGCGATCGGCAAGCGGCCCATCCACGGCCGCAAGGAAATCAAGGGCCATATTGCCAACCGGCTGCAGGCGGCGCTATGGCGCGAGGCCTTCCACCTGGTCGAGCAGGGCGTGGCGAGCGTGGCCGACATCGACACCGCGATCGCCTACGGCCCCGGCCTGCGCTGGGCGCTGCTGGGGCCGTTCGCTAACCTGCACCTGTCCGGCGGCGACGGCGGCATCGCGCACGTGCTGGAGCACCTGGGCCCGCCGATCGAAAGCTGGTGGCACGACCTGGGCCAACCGGTGCTCACGCCGGAGCTCGTGCAGCGCGTCGTCGCCGGTACGGCCGAAGCCCTGGCCGGCCGCGCACGCGAGCCGCTGGAACAAGAGCGCGACCAGCTGCTGCTGGACCTGCTGCACGCCAAGGCGGCGGCACGCCAGCTTCCCTGAATCACCACCGCACACGATGTGCCTATAAAGAAGGAGAGACCCACCATGAGCACCAACACCGCAGCGCTGCCGCCCGGCATGGCCGCTGCAGCCCCCATTTCCCGGTCCGAGCAGGACGCCGTCTGGTCGAAGATCAACTGGCGCGTGATCCCCATCATCCTGATCGCCTACATCATGGCCTTCCTGGACCGCATCAACGTCGGCTACGCCAAGCTGACGATGCAGCAGGACCTGCAGTTCTCGGATGCCGTCTACGGGCTGGGCGCCGGCATCTTTTTCTTCACCTACCTGATGTTCGAGGTGCCCAGCAACCTGTGGCTGGAGAAGATCGGCGCGCGCCTGTCCTTCCTGCGCATCATGGTGCTGTGGGGCCTGACCTCGGCAGCAACCGCCTGGGTCACCTCGCCGACGCAGTTCTACCTCGTGCGGCTGCTGCTGGGCATGTTCGAGGCGGGCTTTTTCCCCGGCATCATCCTGTACCTCACCTACTGGTACCCGAGCGCCCGGCGCGGTCGCGTCACCGGCTTGTTCATGTTCGGCATGCCGATCACCGGCGTCATCGGCGGGCCGCTGTCGGGCTGGATCCTCAAGACCTTCGACGGCGTGGCAGGCTGGCACGGCTGGCAGTGGGTGTTCGTGCTTGAAGGCCTGCCGACGGCGCTGATCGGCGTCATCGTCTACCTGGTGCTGGCCGACAAGCCCGGGCAGGCGAGTGGCTGAGCCCGCGCGAGAAGGCGGTGGTCCAGCAGGTGATGGATGCTGACCGTGGGGGCGCTGCGCAAGCGCAGCACCACGGCAAGCTGGCGGCTGCGTTCGCCGACCCCAAGACCTGGGTGCTGGCCTTCATCTACTTCACCTGCGCCTGCGCGGTCTACACGCTGACCTTCTGGCTGCCAACCCTGGTCAAGGGGCTGGGCATCAACGACGTGGCGTCGATCGGCTGGTACACCGCGATTCCGTTCAGCTTCGGCGCCATCGGCATCCTGCTGATGAGCCGCAGCTCGGACCATTTCAAGGAGCGCCGCTGGCACGTCGCGAGCTCGCTGATCATCGGTTCCGCTGGCACTCTACGCGACCACGTTCACGGCGGGCGCTTTCCTGCCGTCGATGATCCTGCTGTCGATCGCGGCGTTCTTCATCTTCTCCTGCGCGCTGTTCTGGTCGATTCCTCCGACCTACCTGAGCCGTGAAGCAGCGGCCACCGGCATCGCGGTGATCAGCTCGATCGGCATCCTCGGCGGCTTCGTCAGCCCGACCCTGCTGGGCGCGATCAAGACCGCGACCGGCAGCCTCGATGCCGGCCTGCTGGCGATGACCGTGCTGATCTGCATCGGCGGCCTGACGGTGTTGTTCGCCGTTCCCAGGAGCGCGGTCCGTGTGGGCGAAAGCGCCACGGACGCTGCCCATTGACCCACCAGCAAGCCATACCACTGCATGACAAAAATACCAGCGCCGCTGGCCAGCGATAAAGGAGCCCCACATGGTTGCATTCATTAACGCCAAGGAAGTCCCCGGCCTGATCAAGGACGGCGACACGATCTACACCACCGGCATGATGATGGCCGGCCTGGCCGAGGAGGCGATGGTCGAACTCGAACAGTCCTTCCTCGCCAGCGGCCACCCGTGCGCGCTGACGCTGTACATGCCGGTGGGCCAGGGCAACTTCAAGGACAAGGGCATGGCGCACTTTGCCCACGAGGGCATGGTCAAGCGCTTCGTCGCCGGGCATTACGGTGTCGGCGGCCCGCGTCTGTCCGAACTGGTGCGCAACAACCGATGCGAGGCCTACAACTGGCCGCAGGGCGTGCTGGCGGTGATGCCGCGCCAGGTCGCCGGCCGGCGCGGCGGCGTGTTCACCAAGGTCGGCCTGGGCACCTTCGTCGATCCGCGCCTCGAAGGCGGCAAGGTCAACACGCGCGCCACCGAAGACCTG
>JBDSZF010000242.1:0-4245 GCA_039925285.1 Polaromonas sp. | reverse complement strand
CGGGTCCATCCGGCCGATGTCGCCGCTGTAATGGTCGCGCAGAAAACGGTTCAAGCTGCCCAGCGCCGCAGGAAGGTAGCTTTCCCTGTCGGCGTACACCAGGTCGATTTTTTCGTGGTTGTGGGTGTGGACCAGCGCCAGGCCGCGCCCATCCGCCACCGAGGCCAGCGCCGTGCGGACCGAGAATGCCGGAAGCACGGCAGCGGCGCCCAGCTGGACGGTGTGGCGAAGGAAACGGCGGCGGGCCGGAGTCATCGGATTGTTCATCGTGGTTCAGTCAATGGGGGGTTGCGTGCGTGAATGCTGGCGCAAAGCGGCGTCCAGCTGGCGATCGAGTCCATAAATGTCGTCAAAGAAATAAGTCCGACCCTCTTTCACCAGCGTAGTTCCATAGGTGATCAGCACCTGCACCGGTTCGGCCAGCCGCAGCGTTGACGACTCACCCTTGCTCATCGCCTGGCGGATGCGGTCTTCGCTCCACGCCGGCATGCCTTTCAGCACGAATTTTGCCAGCGCCACCGGCTCCTCGACGCGGATGCAGCCGTGGCTGAAGTCACGCCGGTCGCGCCCGAACAACTGCGTGGCCGGGGTGTGATGCAGGTAAATATTGTCGCGGTTTGGAAAAATGAACTTGATGTCGCCGAGCGCGTTCTGCGGCCCCGGCCGCTGGCGGATGCGCGCCTTGCCGGCCAGCACGGCGTCCAGCTTGACCGCCGACAGTGCCCGGTCCACACGGCCGTCCGAAGACACGAATTCCATGCCCTCGCGCGCAAAATAGCCTGGGTCGCGCCGCAGCTGCGGCACGGTTTCGGCGCGTGCGATGGAAAGCGGCACGTTCCAGTAAGGGCTGAACTCGATGAAACGCATGTCTTCATCGAACAGCGGGGTGCGCGTGTCGAGCGACTTGCCGACGATGACCTTCATTTCCTGCCGCACGATGATGCGGCCCCCCTGCACTTCGTAGGCGCGCAGTACAAATTCAGGCAGGTTGATGACGATCATGCGCGGCCCCTGCGTCAGCGGGGTCCAGCGCAGGCGCTCCAGCATCAGCTCGATTTGCCGAACCCGGGCAGCCGGCGTCACCTGCAACTGCGCCAGCGTCGCCTTGCCGATCACGCCATCGGCACCGAGACCGTGTCGCCGCTGGAAAGCCTGGACGGCTTCGACCAGCGCGCCTTCATAGCGCGGCGGCAGCGGCAGGTCAGGCGCCAGGTCGTCAAGGGCGGCCAGCCGCTGGGCCAGCAGGGCCAGGCCCGCATAAGATTGACCCGGCGCCAGTTTTCCGGCCCCGCCGCGCTGGCCGCCCGGCAAGGCCGGGAGCGGCCGCCCCCAGGCGGGGTGATTGACCTTCTCGCGGTACTGCGCCAGCGTCTCGCGCAGCCGCTCGTAAAGAGGCAGGCGCGGCGCGGCTTCCTGTGCGGCCTCGGCAAGACGGTTTTGCGCCACGGCTGTCTGCAGGTAGGCTTGCGGGTCAAACGCGTTACGGCGCGAATCGAAGTTGTGATGGATCTGCCGCGGATCAATGCGACCTTGATGCAAGTCCGCCAGGTAGTGCGCCATGGCGGCCGTCAGCGCCGGCTCCAGGCGTGCCAGCGTGGCCGGCTCCGGCGGCAAGCCCTGCGCAGCCCGGGTAACGGCCTGCATGAGCGCCCTGGCGTTGTAGTCTTGCGGCTCCAGGCCGTGGCTTGCTGCAGCGGCGAGCAGTTCGACAGCCTGACGGGCCTGCGCATCAGGCCGCCCGCCTTCGAACCAGAGCGGCCCGTCGGCAGCCATCGCACCGCCCAAGCACCCCATGAGGGCCGCAGCGCCTGCGAATCGTGAAACCAGGCTTTTTATTTGCATCACCCTTCTCCCTATAGCCGATAAGCCCCTTTGCTTCCCTCGCGCAAGCTGCCTGCAGCAAGCAGCTTTCGCAAGGCCAGGCCGACCGAGCCCAGTGGAATGCCGGCACCGCTGGCAATGCCGGCCTGGGTCAAGGTCTTCCAGCTGCGCCGATCCAGCACGGTTTTCAGATAACCCAGCACCTTCTCGTCGTTGGCACTCTGACGCGCAGGCTTTGGTGACTTGCCTTCATGGGTTTTCGGTTTGCCTGACGGTGCCGTCTTGACCACGACTTCTTCAGCGTCTTCGCCGGCATCCTCGGAACGGGATCGCGAGCGCCTCTCATGGCCCGGCAACGCGGCCAGGACCGGCGTTTCCGGCTGCACCATCTCGGCCGCAGCGATGTAAAGAACTTCCAGCTGCTCTTCCATGGCCTTGAGTTCCTGAGCCATGCGTGCCACCGCACGCAGTTGCGCGTAGGCCCGGTCACTTTCCGGGCTGAAGGGCTGGCTGGCCACCATGGCGACCATCTGCTGGGCATTTTCCTGCACGGCCCTGGAGACGGCCTGGCGGGCTGTGTAAAGCGCCTGGCCGGCTTGCTGAATGACCGAAAGTGTCGAAGGTGAGAGGGACATGGAAACTCCTGGAGGTGAAAGCGCGGTTGCGGACAGCCAAAACCTGTAGAAGCGTCAAGTTTATCGAGCCCAGCGACTTTGCCAAGCCCGCACCGGACGCTGGCCCTGTCAGACAATAATTGAAGAACGACTTCACCATGAATACATGAACCGCAACGTCCTTTATGCGCTGCTGGCCGCAGCCCTGTTTGGCGCCAGCACGCCCTTTGCCAAGCTGCTGACCGGCGAGATTTCTCCGGTGCTGCTGGGCGGCTTGCTTTACCTGGCCAGCGGAATCGGCCTGAGTGCTGCCAGGCTGATTCGGGACCAGGGCTGGAAACCTTCCGGCCTGGCCCGCTCCGAATGGCCCTGGCTGCTGGGCGCCATCTTCTTTGGCGGCATCATCGGCCCGATTGCCCTGCTGTATGGGCTGACGCAGGTCAGTGCTTCCGCCGCATCGCTGCTGCTGAACCTGGAGGCGGTGCTGACGGCAGTGATCGCCTGGGTGGCCTTCAGGGAAAACGCTGACAGGCGCATCGTGCTGGGCATGCTGGCCATCGTCGCGGGTGGCGTGGTGCTTTCCTGGCCAGCGGGTGAAACGGGCACATCCGGCGTGCTCGGTCCGCTGGCTGTTGCTGCGGCCTGTCTTTGCTGGGCCATCGACAACAACCTGACCCGCAAAGTGTCTGCGTCCGATGCCTTGTTTATTGCCGGCAGCAAAGGCCTGATTGCCGGGACCGTGAATACCTGCCTGGCGCTGTCTCTGGGGGCCGCGTTGCCAGACGCACTGGTGCTGTTGTCCACGGCCGCGGTCGGACTGCTCGGCTACGGCGTCAGCCTGGTGCTGTTCGTCCTGGCCCTGCGCGGCCTGGGAACGGCGCGCACAGGCGCGTATTTTTCCACTGCGCCCTTCATCGGCGCCGCCCTGGCGCTGGGACTGCTCGGCGAATCAGCCACCCCGGCTTTCTGGATCGCCGGCGGCTTCATGGGTCTGGGAGTCTGGCTGCACCTGACCGAGCGCCACGAACATCCGCACCAGCATGAAGCGCTGGCACACGCCCATCGCCATGTGCATGACGAGCACCACCAGCATCCGCACGCTTTTGCATGGGACGGCAGCAAGCCCCACACCCATTGGCACCAGCACGCCGTTGTGACCCACAAGCATCCGCATTTTCCGGACATTCACCACCGGCATCCCCATTGACTGAACAGGTGGCGGGCATGCGGCAGCGGTCAAGGCAAGACGCCGCCCGCCTTCCACAGCGAACTGGCCGCCAAAAAGCCGCCGACGACAAGAAACACCTGCACGGCCATGCGGCCATAGTCATACAGCCAGTCCGTCAGGGCCGGGACGTAGGGATACACGACATCCGACATCGGGCCGTAAAAAGCCAGGTGATGCCAGATGATCACGACGCAGGCCAGGCCCTTGAGCACATCGATGCCGGGCTGGCGCAGGTGAACAGGTAGCCCCATCAGGCCAGCAGACGCTGGCGCGCTTGTTCAGCTTTGCACTGGCGCTGGGCGATAAAAACAGCGCTCACGCGGGCTTGACGGCCAGCGCCTGCCGCCGCAGTTCGAACTCCTGACGCAACTCGCGGCGGATTTTGGCGGCGGCGTAGCGGCGAACTTGGTCGGGCGTCTCGGTTTCGAGCGGCGCAATGGCTGTTGGCTTGCCGCCTTCGCCCACCGCGACCATGGTGAAAAAGCAGCTGTTGGCATGCCGCACGCTCTGGCCCCGGATGTTCTCGGTGACCACCTTGACGCCCACTTCCATCGAGGTGTTGCCGGTGTAGTTGACCGACGC
>JBDSZF010000241.1:0-19240 GCA_039925285.1 Polaromonas sp. | reverse complement strand
TCGGCGAGCCCAAGGAAGAAATGCAGCGCATCATGGCGCACACGCCGCACCGCCTGCCGGCGCACAAGCCGCGTTACCTGATGGGCGTGGGAGCGCCCGAAGACCTGGTCGAAGGCGTGGCCTCCGGCGTGGACATGTTCGACTGCGTGATGCCGACGCGCAATGCACGCAACGGCCACATGTTCACGCGCTTTGGCGACCTGAAAATCCGCAATGCGCGCTACAAGACTGAAGAAGCACCGGTGGACGGCAGCTGCAGCTGCTACACCTGCCGCAATTTCAGCCGCGCCTACATGCACCACCTCGACCGCTGCGGCGAAATGCTCGGCCCCATGCTGGCCAGCATCCACAACCTGCACTACTACCTGAACCTGATGCAGGAAGTGCGCGATGCGCTGGACGCGGGCCGGTTTGGCGCGTTCGTGCTTCAGTTCAAGGCCGACCGGCAGCGCGGCGTCTGAGCCGTGAACCTCGACCTGCAGCGATTGATTGACCGCTGGGCCGGCATTCCGCTGTGCGCGGCAGTCTCTGGTGTCGATGCGCTCATGCGCCGGTTCCGGCCAGCGCCTGCCAACGACAGGGCGCCGCGCGCCATCGTGGTGATTTTGCTTTCCGAGATGGGCAGCCTGGTGCTGGCGCACGACATGTTTGCGCGCCTGAAAGCACGCTACCCCGACGCCGCGCTGCATGCGCTGCTGTTTCGCAAGAACCGCGAAATCCTCGACCTGATGCAGGTGATGGACCCGGCGCATGTGCACACGGTCGATGACCGCTCGCTGACGTCGCTGCTGTCCAGCCTGGGGAATGCCATCAAGGCGCTGCGCCGCGCCAACGTTGATGTGGCGATTGACTGCGAGCTGTTTTCGCGCATCAGCAGCCTGCTGTCTTACGCCAGCGGCGCTGGCGTGCGGGTCGGTTTTCACCGCCATACGCAGGAAGGCCTGTACCGGGGCTCGCACATCAACCGGCCGGTGCCCTACAACCCCTACCGTCACATCAGCGCCCAATTTCTGACGCTGGCGCGGGCGATTGATTCGACGGCTGTGCCCAAATCCAAACTGCCGCTGCAGGTCAGCAGCAAGCCGCCACCGCAGGTTCAGCTCGATGACGCGCAGGTTCAGGGCATTCAGACACGGCTGGCCCGGGACTTTCCTGCGATTGCCGGCAAGCCGCTGGTGCTGGTCTACCCGAGTGGCGGCATTTTGCCGATCCGGGCCTGGCCGCTGGCGTCCTACACCGCGCTGTGCGAAGGCCTGGTGGCCGACGGCTGTGCCGTGGCCGTCATTGGCCTGAAAGACGATCAGGCGCTGGCAAGGCAGCTGGTGGCCAATGTGCACGCAGCCTTCCCGGCCGGCGCGGTGATTGACCTGACGGGCTACACGCGTTCGATTTCCGAGCTGCTGGCGCTGTTTCATGTCGCGCGCCTGCTGGTCACCAATGACGGCGGCCCGGGCCAGTTCGCCGCGCTCACGCCGATCTGGACGCTGATGCTGTTTGGCCCCGAAACGCCCGGCCTGTATGCGCCGCTGACGCCGCACTGCCATTCGTTTTACAGCCAGTGGCCGTGCTCGCCCTGCTTGACGGCCTACAACCACCGCAGGTCCTACTGCGACGGCGACAACCAGTGCCTCAAGGTCATCGCCCCCGAAACCGTGCTGGCCAAGGCCCGGGAATGCCTGGCTGCGGCCTGAAGACCCGCGTTTCATGTCAAGACTTCGAACCTTTGCCGAGACGCTGGCCAGCCTGCTGCCGCCGCGGCTGCAGCCCATGCTGCACTGGCGCTTCATCAAGTTCGGCCTGGTCGGCGCCAGCGGCACGGCGATCAACATCGGGGTGCTGTACCTGGCGCAGGAGCGTGTCTTGCGCGGCATTGTCGACTTTCATTCGCGGCTCAATTACTCGATTGCGCTGGCCATCACCGTGGCCACGATCAGTAATTTCTACTGGAACCGGCGCCTGACCTGGCGTGACCGCACACGCAACACGCCCCAGCCCGTGCTGCGGCTGTTTGTGAAGTATCTGATGGCCGCAGCCCTGTCGATCGTGATCCAGTCGCTGCTGACCAAATGGCTGGCGCTGTATCTGCACTACCTCGTCGCCAACCTGATCGCCATCGTGCTGGCCAGCGTGCTTAATTTCGTCGCCAATGACAAGCTGACGTTCCGTCGCCACCGGGCTGAAATCCCGGCGAACAAAAGCGTCCCCCTTCAGCCCAGCACCCATGAAAAGCCCTGAAAAACTGCAACCCGCCTGGATTCCTGTTCACCTGATCTGGGCAGGCCTGGCTGTCGCCGTGGCGCTGGCCTATCTGTTCGGCCTGGGCGGCGACCATATTCCGCGCGGCGGAGACGAGCTGGTCTATGCCCACATTGCGCGCCTGACCGCAGCCACAGGCCACTGGCTGCCGCTGGTCAGCTCGTATGACTTCATGCGCAACACCAAGCCGCCCCTGCTGTTCTGGCAGGCCATGGTGGCGGGCAGCTGGGGTGAGCACTGGACATGGTTCAACCTGCGCCTGCCCGGTGTGGTCTACACCTGGGCGACGGCGCTCATGGTGGGGCTGCTGACCTGGAAAATCGTTCGCAGCGATGGCGGCCAGGCCGCATCCGATGGCGCAAGCCCGAAGCTGACCGCCGAAGGCCTTCGCCTGCGCGCGATCTCGATGGCGGCCATTGCAGTCCTGGTTTACCTGTCTTTTTTCACCACCTACCGCTATGGCCGCTCCTACATGACCAGCGGTCCCGAGACCTTCTGGCTGTTTGGCGTATTTTTTGCCATCGCCTGGTCCCCCGCCAGACGGCTGGCATCACGCTGGAAGTTCCCCCTCATCGCTGGCCTGGCCGTCGGTATTGGCTGCCTCTACAAATCATTTGCCATGGTGGCGCCGGTCGGCCTCGGGCTGGCGCTGTGCTACCAGACGGTGGGCGCCCGATTGGCGCCGTGGAAAATTTTCCGGCGCGCAATCCTTGCTGACGGCTTCAGGGTCGCAGCGATTTGCGCCCTCGGCCTGGCCGTGTTTGGCCTGTGGTTTGCCATCGATCCGCAGCCGGGCGAAGTCTGGCGTGAATTTGTCGTTGGCGAAAACGCCGGCAAGATGAACGCTTCCAGGGGCTACTTCAAGACCGCCTTCAGCGGCAACAGCGGCATCCTGACCATCCTGACGGGCTACTTTTCAAATGCCCTGTTCCTGTTGCCGATCTCGGTGGGCTGCATGGTGGCGGCATGGCGCAGCTACCGGCAGCGTAAGGGCACGACGAAAACCATCAGCGACGCCGAAAAAATCATGTGGCTCTGGCTGCTGGCCCTGGCACTGGTGTTCATGCTGCCGACCCAGCGCTCGACCCGCTACCTGATTCCCGCCATGCCCGCCCTGGCCGTCGTGATCGCCCTGTACTGGCAGCGCATTGGCCGCATCTGGTTCAGCCTGACGCTGGCGGCGTGCATGACCGGCTTGCTGGCGATGTGCCTGATCGGTTATGGCGCTGTGCGGGCGACGCAAGACAGCTGGCTTTACTCGCCGTTTTTCTGGCTGTTCGTGGCGGCATCCGCCAGCGCCTGCCTGGTCGCCATCTTCAGGAAGACCTGGACGCGCCCGGTTGCGGCACTGGCCGGTTTTGCCATGCTGTTCGCGCTGGCCTGGGCGACCCATCCATTCAACGGCGAGCTGGGCCGGTTCAGCCCCGCCACCAGCGCCCTGCTCAAAGGCCAGACGGTGCAGGTTCCGAGCAATTTCAATGGCCATTTCGAGCGTTATGAATTCATCATTCCGGGCGCCAAAATCGTTCCCTACTTTGCCGCCCAGCCGGTCGATTACGCCGATGTGCAGAGCCGGTTCAAGACCAGCCGCTATGTCCTGGTGCAGCGGCGCATCGGGCAGCCAGCCTGCAGCCAGTGCCGGATTCTTGACGAGCGCTGGGACTTGCGCTCGCGCCAGGACGAAAATGACGGCGTCATGTCCGCCTTCAAAACGCCAGAGCGCTACTGGTATGCCAAGGAATATCTGGTTGAGCGCCTGATGCCGTGACGCACTGGCTGCCGGGCCGGCAGAGCCACCAGCCAGTCCTAATCCGGCTCATCAACGGGGCGCTTGGCCCGGTTTCTGAAACAGCACCAGCTTGGTTTCGGCCGTCAGATCAGCCTTGTGGGACACCATGCTTATTTCATAGCGGGTGCCCGGCAGGGGCAGCTGCGGCGCGAAGCTGAAGGAGAAGTTGCCGTTGGCATCGGCCTGCACCTTTTGCGTCAGCACGTCTTGCGTCACACCGAACAGGCCGGCGATAGGCGCAATCGCACTCACCTTGATCTCGACCACCGCACCGGGCGCCGTGCGCCCCTGCACCAGCGTAGTCCGGCCGTCAATGATGGCGTTGCTGGCATGGCTGGTCACTTGCAGCGGCACTGTGGCGGGCACAGCCCCCACGGGCACGACCACATCGAAACCCCAGGTTTTGCGTACCGCATTGCCGGCCAGATCCCGGGCGCTGACATCGACGGTGTAGCGGCCAGGCTGCAGGTTGGCGCGGTAGGTGAAGAACTGGGCGGTGATGTCACTGTCGGCCGTGACATTGCGGCCTGCCAGCAGGATGCGGACGCTCTTGGGATCGACCCCCACGCCGCCCGCGTCATCGAAGGTTCCAGAGACGGAAATGGTGGACCGGTCCATGATGGCCTCGCCATCGCGCGGCGACATATTGCGGATCACCGGCGGCTTGGCATCAGCAGTCAGGGGCTGGGCCAGGCTGGCCTTGACAGACCGGTCGCCTACCCGCAGCGTGGCGACAATCGGACGCGAAGGCGTCAGGTTGTCCAGCCTGCGCAGGGTGTAAGCGCCTTCATAGACGCCCGGGCGAACCTCGCGCATCGGAACATGGTCGATGACGCCGGGAATGTCGAACTCGGCGCTGCCGCCCGGCATCCCATTCATCGAAAACCGCAACTCGGCACCCGGCTCTATCTTGTCAATCGGGGCGACGGTGAAGCGCTCTATCTTCAGCACGGCCAGCGGCGGCACCGGCGCGACCCCTGGCGGATTGGCCATGCCGGCCGGGAAACTGTAACTGGTGACGATGTTGCGGTTGCGCAGCCGCATCGTGGCCTGTATCGGGTTGGCGGGCGAGATGCGGTCCTGGCGCCTGATGGTGTAGCTGCCGGTATAAACGCCGCGCTCGGTTTCCTTCAGCACAATATTGCGTTGCACACCGTCGATGCGGAGATGGACCCGTGCCCGGGGCGTTCCTTCGACAGTGAACTCCAGTTCCGAGCCGGCCCGGAGTCCGTCATCGGAGCTGACTTCCAGGGAGCGCATTTCGGCCGCCGGCTGGGCCATGGCGGTCGTGGGCAGGGCGACCAGCGCCGTGGCGACGGGCAGCAGGAAGAAGAGTGCCGCCACCTGCTTGCGTAGTTGTGCCTTCATGAGGGAAACCTTTGTAAATATGATCTCCCAATGTAAATCTGCTTTGCCGGGCGTCTGTAGGCCAATGCAGCCGTGCCGGGTAGGCCGGCCACCCCAGGTTCAAGCCGGGCCGGAAGCCAGGCCGGGCCGTATCTTTTGCGCTTGGCCGCTAGCGCCGCAGGCATGGCAAAACTTGGCAAAGGCACTCTTGCGGGTGGTGCAGGCCAGGCAATGGTCAAACAGGCCGATGCCGCAATGCGGGCAAAAGTCGATCTCCGGATTTTTCAGATCGACCGGCCGCTCGCAGCCCGGGCAAACGCCTTTGGACAGCCGGGCCAGCGCGGTGTCGTAGCTCAGCTCTTCACGGCGCTGCGCATCGGGCAGCTGCTCGGCCAGTTTCTGCTTTTCCAGGTAGCGGTTCAGCGCAATGATGGCCTGCCTGCCGACCAGCACCGTGAGAACAATGCCGACCACATAGCGCACATAGCCGCCATAGCTGGGCAGGTAAGGCACCAGTTCAACGAAGAAGGCGAACAGCGCAAAAAGGATGAAGCCCCAGACAAAAGGCCAGTAGGTGGTCTTGCGCTTTTTCACGAACAGCCAGCCGGCCAGCACCAGCAGCGGCAGCGTCAGCGCGAGCCGATACAAAAAGACCCGCAACTCGACGCGTCGGCGTTCGGCATTGAGCGCCTGCTGCGCAGCCTGTTCCATTTCCGCCAGCTTGCGGCGTTCGCGAACGGTGCTTTGCCGCGCATCGAGTGCGGCCTGTTGCTGGGCTTCCACCGCCATGCCGGCCGTGCGCTCCTGGTCCCGCAAGGCATCCAGCGCCCGGGTGCGAGACACCAGTTCCGCATCCTGCTCAGACAGCTGCGTGGCACGCCGCGTCGCCAGCCAGTTGTTGAAGGTCTCGCGCGCGGCGAGCGTATCGGCCTGGGCCACGCGGTGCCTGAGCTGCGTCTGCTCGAGCGCTGCATTGGCATCGCGCTCAACGCGTTCGCTATTCCTGATGCCATTGCGCAGCGCCGTGCCGGTCGCCGCATCCATGAAATCGTCCAGCGACAGCTGCTTTTCAACCTTGGGCAAATCGCCGACCACCGTGCCGCCCAGGCCGATCAGGAAACTGGCGAACACAATGGCCACCAGCCACAGGCCACGGTGCATCCATTTTTCTGTCAATCGCAGGGATTTGTTCATAGAAAACTCCGGTTCAAGTCAGCCAGGCATCCAGTCCTCATTTTTGACTAATTTATAGTCAAATCGGGTTATTACGCAGACTGGACGGACGAAAGCAGCTATAAATTTAATAGTTTTGAAAATCCCTTTGGTCTGCGCCGCCGGTTTCAATTGAATCATCCACGTCATGCCTGAGCACAAAAACAGTAGCCGGCGGACTTACGCCAGCGCGCCCGTCAACCGGCGCACCACGCCCAGGGCAGCGGCCAAGCCGCCGCCCCTGCCCGCCGCCGTCAGGGCGCGCGCGCAAAAAACCCAGCAGCGCCAATGGCTGGGCGCGCCCCTGAGTGAACTGGCCGGCCGGCCACAGCGCCATCGGCTGCACCCCGGCGTGATTGCTGCCACGGTGTTCGCCGTGGCGGCGGCAAGCGCCCTCCTCCTGCTGCGCTCGGCCACCGGTCTGGCGCTGGCCGCTGCCTTCTGCGCTCTCGGCGGCGCGAGCTGGCTGTGGCAAAACCGCCGCCAGCGCTCGGACCCGGGAGCGCTGAACAGGCCCGCCAGCCCCGCGCTGTTCGATGCCCAAGCGTTACGCACCATTGACGAAGCCTTTGAAGCCACGGCCGCCGTCGTGAACGAGCCGGCGCTGGCCGCGCTGATTTCCCTCAAGGCTGCCGCCGCCCGAATGGCCCTGGCCGTGGGCCGTGCCGAGGTCAATGGCGACTTCACCCACGAAGACCGCCTGTACGTGATTGAATGCATCCGGCGCTACATCCCCGATACGCTGAGCGCTTACCTGCAGGTGCCGCCCGCGCAACGTGCTCTGCCCGGCCCGCAGGCCGCCGCGAGCGCCGATCACCTCCTGCAGGGCCAGCTGGCGCTGCTGCAAGCCGAACTGGAACAGCGCGAGCAGCGCCTGCATGAAAGCGCGGTCGAACCCCTGCTGCGGCAGCAACGGTTTCTTCAATCAAAGGCAAGGCGCGGCTGATCAGACGCCACCGGGGCGCGTTTCGATACCGGCTTCGCTGGTCTGCGCCATCAGGTCTGCCTCATAGCGGTCACGGATAGTTTTGGCCAGGGTAAAGGTGCTGCTGACCAGAAACAGCCAGCACACCACCATGTAGCCCTTTTGCCAGTCGCTGATATTCATGCGCCACAAGCCCCAGGCCGTCAGGCACACCGCTGCCGCAAAAGACACCCACACCATGATGACCCAGCCATGGGTGTCAACCTGCCCGTCACGGTTGTCGCGCACCGTCTTGGCGGCCGCAAAAGTCGCAAACAGGCAAAAGAAAAACCCAAGCGCCAGAAAAGCCCGGTCCAGCTCCTGGCTGGGCAGTTGCATCACGCCTGTGCCGCTGGCCAGCACGGCCAGGGTAAACGAGGTCCAGACCTGGGTGCGCCAGCCGCCGGTGTCGCGCTGCATTACATATTGGGTGGTCATGTCCAGAGTTCTCCTTCAGTTAAAAACATCGTTCAAAGCGCGACCGGCCCGCTCAGGGCCGACTGCGTGACTTCGCGCACTTTCTTCTGGCGGACCCGGTCCACGTACTGCTCGGCCCGCGCCAACTGCTCTTGCAAGATGGTGTTGTTCTGCCCCATGACATCAATCATCTTGCTGCGAAAGCTGTCCATCGCATCCATTGCCTTGAAGGTCTGGTCAAACATTTCTTTCATCTTTTCGATGCCGAGCAGCGGGTTTTGGGCAAACTGGGTGGTTTTTTCGACATGGGTGTTGAGCTGGCGGCCGGTTTCGGAAATCAGGTTTTCAATCGTGCTGTTGACGCCGGAGAGCATCTCCATCACCTTGACCTGGTTGCCGGTGGCGCGCGCAACGGTTTGCGCCACGACCAGCGCACTCATGCCCGTCGTTGCCACGCGCGAGCAGCCGTTCATCATCTCGCGCCCGGTTTTCTTGAGGACATCGAGCGCCAGATAGCCGTTAGTGCACACCGCCTGCTGCGTCACGATGTCCTGCAGGTTCTGGCGCACATAAAACAGCACTTCCTGCTCCAGCGCCTTGGCCCGCTCGGGGTCCGTCAGCTTCAGCCCCTCAGCCTTGGCCGCCAACTGACGGTCCAGGCTTTCGGCAAACTGCACCGCCGCCGCCAGCTTTTGCAGGCCGTCCCACATTTTTGCGCGCGTGGCCTCGATTTCCACCACATCACGCTGCATGTCGTCGCGGGCGGCGTAGAGCTTTTGCATGCTTTTGTGCATCTGCTCGCCGGCGTTCTGAAACTTGCGAAAGTAATTTCGCAGCTTGTTGCCGTAGGGAATGATGCCGAGCAGTTTTTGCGGCTGCAGCAAATCGCCCTCGTTACCCGGATTGAGCGCGTCCAGATGGCCACGCATTTCCTGCACCGCCTTGAAGGCGGCGCTGTCTTCCATGCCGACAAAATTGCGCTGCATAAAGCGCCCCTGCATCAGGCTGGAGGCCATCGAGATTTCCTCGCGCCCCAGCGCAAAAGCGCTGTCCAGCCTGATTTTGAAAGCGTCGCTTTGCAAATCTTCAGACATCAGGCCATCCATGAAGCGCAGCACCTGGTCTTCGACGGCGGCAACGGTTTGGGCCGGCAGGGGAACGGCCTTTTTGGCCACAGCGTCCGTGACCGGGTGAAGCATTTCAGGCGGCGTGAGCTGAAAGCTGTCGGGCGGCGCAAACGGCGTGCGACTGACGGCGTCTTGTGGCGTGGGCATGGTTTTTCCTTGTCGTGGTGAATATTGGGCAAGCAGTAGGCTTGCAGTTTGTCACAAACAAGTTACAAAACAGACGGCCTGGTCACGACGATGCGGCATTTGCATGCCCGATCAGGCAAATAACGATACCGCCACCTAAAAATAGCTGACTGGTATCAAATGGTGCTACTTCATGCCTTCAGCAGTGTCGCCACCCGCGCCCGCAAGGCCTCGGGCTGAACCTCGGCGGGGGCCATCGCCGCGCCGGCGTTCAGGCCCACCCGGCTGAACACGCCGCGCCGGAACGGCCGCACCATCGCCACCGGCTGGCCGTTGACCAGTTCGGCCCGGCTGAAGAAGGAGCCCCACAAATTCGTCAGCGCCATCGGAATCACCGGCACGCTCAGGCCATCGCGCCGGGCGTTCTCCAGGATTTTCATGACGCCGCCCTTGAACGGTTGCAGCTCGCCATCGCGGGTGATGCCGCCCTCGGGAAAGATCGCCAGCAGGTCGCCATCGCGCAGCACCTTGGCGGCGGCTTCAAAAGCGGCTTCGTAAGCGGCCGGGTCTTCGGCGCGCGGCGCCACCGGAATCGCCCTGGCCAGCCGGAACAGCCAGCCCAGCACCGGCATCCTGAAAATCCGGTGGTCCATCAAAAAGTAGATCGGCCGCGAGCTCGCAGCCATCAGCAGCACTGGGTCGATGAAGCTGACATGGTTGCAGGTCAGCACGGCCGCGCCCTGCGCCGGAATATTGTCATCGCCGCTGACCTTGAAGCGGTAAATGCAGCGCGAAGCGATCAGCGCCACGAAGCGCAGCAAATACTCGGGCACCAGCATGAAGATGTAGAACGCCACCACCGCATTGGCCAGCCCGACGAACAGGAAAATCTGCGGAATGCTGAAATTCGCCTTGAGCAAAGCGCCGGCCAGGATGGCGCTGACGATCATGAACAGCGCATTGAGAATGTTGTTGGCCGCGATGATGCGGGCGCGGTGCGTGGGCTGGCTGCGCAGCTGGATCAAGGCATACATCGGCACGCTGTACAGGCCCGCAAACAAACTGAGCAGCGCCAGGTCGGCGATCACGCGCCAGTGCGCGGGCTGGGCCATGAAACCGGCGACACCCCTCAGGGACGAAGGTGGCAGGCCGCGCGAGGCGAAGTAAAGGTCCACCGCAAACACGCTCATGCCAATCGCGCCCAGCGGCACCAGGCCGATCTCGACATGACGGCGGCTCAGCACCTCGCACAGCAGCGAACCGGTGGCAATGCCGATGGAAAACACCACCAGCAGCAGGGACGCGACATGTTCATCGCCGTGCATCACTTCCTTGGCAAAGCTCGGGAACTGGCTCAGGAACACCGCGCCGAAAAACCACATCCAGCTGATGCCCAGCATGGAGCGGAACACCACCAGGTTGGTCTTGGCCAGCTTGAGGTTGCGCCAGGTCTCGCTGACCGGGTTCCAGTTGATCCTGAGGCCTGGATCGGTCGCCGGCGCCCCGGGGATGAACTGCGCCACCGCGCGGCCGACCAGCGCCAGCCCCACGCACGACACCGCCACATACTGCGGCCCGACGCCAGGGATCGCCACCAGCAGCCCGCCGATGATGTTGCCGAGCAAAATCGCGACAAAAGTACCCATCTCGACCATGCCGTTGCCGCCGGTCAGCTCGCGCTCGCTGAGCGCCTGCGGCAGGTAGGCAAACTTGACCGGGCCGAACAGCGTCGAATGCAGACCCATCAGAAAGGTACAGCCGAGCAGCACCGGCACCTGGACATTGATGTTGCCGCTGACAAAACCCACGGCAGCGATCAGCATGATGGCCACTTCCAGGTTCTTGACGAAGCGGATGATGCGGGTTTTCTCGAACTTGTCGGTCAGCTGGCCGCTGGTCGCCGAGAACAGCAAAAACGGCAGGATGAACAGCGCGCCAATCACCAGCCCGGCCAGCGCCGGCGGCAGCCAGCCGACGCTGAGCTGGTAGGTCACCATCACGGTGAAGGCGAACTTGAACAGGTTGTCGTTGGCCGCGCCCGAGAACTGGGTCCAGAAAAACGGCGCAAAGCGGCGCTGTGTCAGCAGGGCGAACTGGTTGGGGTGCGCAGGGGCAACTGCGCGGGACGCCAGTTCGGCTGCCTCGCGCGCAGAGAAATCAACACTCATGGGTAAATTTTCAGCTAGCGATCAAAACGAAGAACATGTGCCAGCGGTCAATCAGCGACGGCGAACACCGTCAGCACGCCGGTATAGCCATACAGGTGGTTGCGGGCAATTTCGCCGCCGGCAAAAAATCCGACCAGCGGCACGTCGCCCAGGGCGCGCCGCACGATCTGCAGTTCGGCGCTGGGCGCGCCAAAGTGCGGACCGCCGCGTCCCGAGCAGCTGACGTAGAGGGCTCCGGCGATGCGCCGGGCGGGATGCGGCGCGGATTGGGCCTCGGGCAGATTCAGGGCACTCGCCACTTCCAGCGTCTGCGCCTCAGGCTCCAGCTCTTCGCGGATTTCGGCGCAAATGCGGATCAGGTCGGCGCGCGCAGCCTCGGCATTGCGTTCGCAAAAAGCCAGCTTCATGCCGACGCTAGCCACGTCGGCAATCGCAATGCCATTTCGTACCGGGTCCAGTCCGATCAGGTGGCGCACCAGAACCTCGGCGCCAAACTGGCCCGAGCGCTGCCCGGCAACATCGTTGGGCGTGTCCGCGTCGCGGCTCAGCCCCACCAGCGTGGTGCGCACCTTGGCCAGCGCCTCGCGCGGCTGGTCAAGCGACACGCCCAGGTCAGCCAGCATCACTTCCAGCGCAGGCTGGCCGCCAAGCCCGGTGACCACATTGGCGTCGCAGGCGGTGATTTCGTAAGCGGCCGAGACCGGTCTGCAGCCTTGCGTGACACGCGACATCAGGCCCATGCCGCCCGAAGCATCGCGCGCAAAGGCCACGCCGCTCAGGCCGCCGCTGAAAACCCCGCCCGCCGCGCCCTGCCCCTTGAGATTGCCGTGGCCACTGAGCGCAAACTGCACCGTCTTGCCCCTGCTGGACG
This sequence comes from Polaromonas sp., assembly GCA_039925285.1. Taxonomy (GTDB): domain Bacteria; phylum Pseudomonadota; class Gammaproteobacteria; order Burkholderiales; family Burkholderiaceae_C; genus Polaromonas. Next base: position 6,963 of record JBDSZF010000241.1, on the reverse strand, counting down.
CCAGGCCGCCAAACACGAAGCCGCTTTCCGTGCGCTCGGCCATCTCGGCAATCAGATCGGCCACATCGGGCGTTCCCGCATCGGCATGAACCAGCGCGGTGTGCGCCCTGAACAGGCCGCTGTGAACCGGCGGCAAAGGCGAGACGCCAGAAAACACACGGTAATGGTCGTGCGGAAGTTCACACAGCATCACGGCCATCGCGGGCTCATCAAAATACTCGACATTGTTGGAAGCAATGCCGATACCCACCGTGCCGCTCCAGTCGGTGATGAAGGGCAACTCGGCGCTCAGGTGGTCCAGGATTTCCTGGGCATCTGACGCATAGTGGTCGGTAATGTAGAGCAGCGCCAGCGTAGGTGCGCTGGCATAGCCGGGCAAAGCCAGGTAGCCACGCAACTGCGCCAGCACCAGGGCAGCAGCCATCTGCCATTGCGGATGGGTGGCGTGGCCGTAGGGGAAGAGTTTCATAAATGTCGGCGAGTCATGAACCCGGCAAGGCGGATTAACGCAGGGAGAACGCTCGGGTCAGCGCGTGGTTTTGCGGGCCGCTGCGCCGGCGGTCCTGCGTGCCGGGGCTTTGGGTTTTGCCTTGACGGCAGCCTTGGGCCCTGGTTTGCTGGCTGCCGTTTTGCTGGCTGCCGTTTTGGTGTCAGCGGTTTTCGGCGCTGCCCGCGGTGAAGGTTTCGTGGCCTCAGTCGTGGGCCAGCTGCCGGACATGGTTTTGCTGGCGGTTTCGGCCATGCCTTTAGCCAGCCCGGTGGCCATGTCGGTGGCGGTTTTTACGGCGTCCTTGGCGATTCCGGTTGCCATGCTTTTGGTCGCATCCAGGGCGCTGGTTTTGGCAGCTTCCTTCATCGCTTCGGCGGCAATGGTCTGGAACTGCTGGGTCAGCGCACCCCACCACTGCATCGGGTCGACCACGCTGGCTGGCTTTTGGCCGGTTTCAGCCTTGTCGCTTGAGGGTTTTGCCGCCGCTTCTGGCTCGGCATCAACTCGGGCTTTATTCGCCTGATAAGTTGACGCAGGAACCTCCAGGCCCGGAAAATTCTTGCCCATGTCGGCCATGCGCTGCACGCCGCCGGCCACACTGTCGCCGACCTTGAGCTTGAAGGCATTGGCGACCTCCCCCATGTTGAAGTTCATGCCCTTGAGGGTGGCCAGTGTCATTTTCTGCACTTCCAGCGCCTGGATGGTCGCCTTGAGCGCCGCCGCGTTCTGGTCAAGCCAGAACTGGACCGCTTTCAACTCCTGCACCCGCTTGTCCAGCTCTTCGACATTGAGCGTGGGCGCAATCCAGTTCGCGAGATTGGGCAATTGCGGAAGGGCTTGCGTTGCACTGCCAGTGGCCTGTTTGGCCAGGTTTTGCAAAAAATCAAAACCGGGCACCAGTTTGCCAAAGTCGGGAAAGGAAGGGGAATTCGCATTACTCATTGATATGTCTCCTGGCAGGTTGTGCACTATTGCGTCTGGTTGAATGGGCTCCGATGGCCCTGTGGGCGGAAGGGCACTACCGCCCCCCCGGCACATGCCTTGATTGTGCAGCGTCGCGGCATCGCGTCAACCGGTTTTTTTCGATGATTTTGCCGGGAGGACGGGGCCGATTCATGGAACCAGCCCGCCTGCTAAGCTTGTGCGATGAAAAGCCTTTTTCACCTTGCCTTCAACGTCACCAGCCTGGACCAGGCGCGCCGCTTTTATGGCGGCGTGCTGGGCTGCACCGAAGGCCGCAGCACCGACAGCTGGGTTGATTTTGATTTCTTCGGCCATCAGCTGTCGCTGCACCTGGGCGAGCCGTTCAAGACCGAATGCACCGGCCAGGTCGGCGACAAGCGGGTTCCGATGCCGCACTTTGGCCTGGTGCTGGCCCTGCCGGACTGGCAGGCCCTGGCCGAACGCCTGCAGGCCGCGCAGACCCCATTCATCCTGGCGCCGCAAGCGCGCTTTGAAGGCCAGCCCGGCGAGCAGTGGACGATGTTCTTTTGCGACCCGTCTGGCAATCCGATTGAAATCAAGGGATTCCGGTCGCTGGACACGCTCTACGCCACCTGATGGTTCGCAAGGCGGCACAGGAAACAGCCGACGGCCGGGGTTATTCCAGCGGCGTGATTTTTTGCGCTATCGCGCCAAACACCGATTGCCCGTTTTTGCCTTTCGCCTCGATCCGAAGGGTGTCGCCAAACTTCATGAAGCGGGTGCTGGGCTTGCCGTTGTCAATGGTTTCAACAGCGCGCTTTTCGGCGATGCTGCTGTAGCCGTGGCTCCAGTCGGCATTGCTGACGGCGCCTGAACCGACAATGCTGCCAGCGCTGACCTTGCGGGTTCTGCACAGATGCGAGATCAGCTGGCCAAAGTGAAACGTCATGTCGGCACCGGCTTCGCACATGCCAACCTTGCGGCCGTTCCAGGCGGTTTGCAGCGTCAGGTGCAGCCGGCCTTGGCGCCAGGCATCGCCCACTTCGTCGGGCGTGATCGCTACCGGGCTGAAGGCCGTGACCGGTTTACCCTGCAGAGAGTCCAAGCCTTTGGCCTGCTCCTCAAGCATCAGCTTGCGCAGGGACAGGTCGTTGGCCAGCATCAAAAGACGGACCCCGTCGAGCGCTTCTTCAGGACTTGCGCCCATCGGCACGTCGCCGGTGATGACGGCAATTTGTGCTTCAAAGTCGATACCCAAGGCTTCGCTGGCCACCACCACGTCGTCACAGGGGCCGATCAAGCAGTCACTGCCGCGCTGGCGCAGCAGCGGCTCGGTGTCATAGTTTTTGGGCAGTTTCGCATCGATGGCCTTGTTCAGGCGCTCCACATGGCTGATGTAGGCCGGGCCGCTGGCCCACTGGTAAGCGCGCGGCAGCGGCGCCATGCAGCGCGCCGGATCAAACGGAAAGGCATGGCGCGCTTTGCCACTGTTGAGCAGCTCAGACAAGTCCCGCAGTTGCGGCGCCATGAAGCGCCAGTCGTCCAGCACCTGCTGCAGCTTGTTGGCAATGCCCGTCGCATAATGGGCGGTCGAAAGGTCGCGCGACACCACGACCAGCTGGCCGTCGCGCGAGGCGTCTTGGTAAGTGGCAAGTTTCATCAAAATCCTGAAGTAAAAATGGCCGGGCGATGCGTTCTGACATTCTGAGTTCCACCCCCCGATGACCAGTCAGATTGTGCCGTGGCGTACCCTGGGCCTGCTGGCCGTGCTGGTGCTGCTGGCGCATGCGCTGGTGCTGCAAACCCATCCGGCCCGTTTTGGCCCGCAGCAGGACGCGGCCTCGAAACATGTTCCGGCCTTGATCACCCGCAGCATTCCCGTGATGCCAGCGCTGGAAATCAGCCCGCAGCCTGCCGTGGCAGCGGCGCCGGCCAAGGCCAGACCGACCGTCAAGCCCGCCAAAAAGCCAGCTTTCAGGAAAAAAGCACCTGTTGCGCAGCTTGCACCTGAAGCACCAGCGATCGACTCCATGGCAAAACCGGTTCAGGAACCCCTCATCTCCGATGTCCTGCCGGCTCCGGCAGACATGGGCAGCACACCGGCATCACCCACGACCGAAACGACGCCAGCAAGTACCGCCGACACCGCGACCGCAGCGACACCGCCTGCCAGCGCTGCGGCAGCGCTTTCGCCGCAGCCGAGCCAGACGCCGGTGACGGCCATGGCGCTTCCCGCCAGCGTCCAGCTTGAGTACCAGATGAGCGGCAGCGCAAAAGGCCTGACCTACCATGCCAAAGGCGAGATGGCCTGGCACAACACCGGCAGCAGCTACCACGCCAGCATGACCGTCAAGGCGCTGTTGATCGGCTCGCGCACCATGAGCAGCACCGGCCAGGTCAGCGCCCAGGGCTTGGCGCCCAGCCGTTTTACCGACAAGTCACGCAGCGAGGTGGCGGCCCATTTCGAGCCCGACAAGGGCCAGATCAGCTTCAGCGCCAACACGCCTGCGGTCGCGTGGGTCGAGGGCGCGCAAGACCGGGTCAGCGTGTTTATGCAGCTCGCCGGCATGCTGGCGGGCAACCCGGCGGGTTTTCCGCTCGGCTCGACCATTTCAACGCTCACCGTCGGGCCGCGCGGTGCGGACAACTGGACGTTCCGGGTCGAAGGCGAGGAAATGCTCAGCCTGCCGCTGGGCGAGATGGCCACGCTCAAGCTTTCGCGCCAGCCCCGGCGCGAATACGACCAGAAGGTTGAAATCTGGTACGCGCCTGCGCTGGGTTATCTGCCGGTGCGCAACAAGATCACCCAGGCCAACGGCGATTTTGTTGACCAGCAGCTGAGCGCGCTGACCAGGCCTTGAGGCCCTGCGCTCCCTTGTCCTCTTGAAGTTGCAGCCATCGTGGCCATGTAGTGACAAAGGACCTATCCATGCAACTGCTTTACGACTCGGAATCTTTTGTGGTGGTGCAGATTCACGCGAATGCGCCTGAAGAATCTGCATCCCCGCCGGCCATTCCACAACTGGCCCGTCACGGCTTTGAAATTGTGGACAAACGCTCGGGCAAAGAGGTCTACCTCGACGGCTCCTGGGCAGAAATGTTCCAGCAGCGCCTGAGCGCCTGGGCCAGGGACACGCCAACGCAGGAAGAGGTCGAAGACACGCTCGAAGGCTATAGCGGTCTCGCGACGACACCGATTTCGCTGCACTGAACTGCGGGCCGGCTGGCCACTGGCCTTACCATGCAGCGATGCGCCCTCCATCCCCTTCCTTCCGCCCCTGTCTGCCTCGCGGTTTCGCAGGGCTTGCAGTTGCCGCTTTCCTGCTGGTTGCGGGCGGCTGTGCCGGCCGTCCTGAAGCGCCCATCCTTGAGCAAACCGGTAGCCGCGCGGCGATAGAAACCGCTGCCCGGCTTGATGCCCTGCTGCCCGCCGATGTGCTGCTGGTCGGCGAGCAGCACGACGCAACAGAACACCATCAGATCGGGCAGCAGATCATCTCCAGCCTCGCCACCCGCAGCCTGCTGGCTGCGGTGGCGCTGGAGATGGCCGAGGTCGGAGTCAGCACCGCCCAACTCAAACCCAGCGCCACCGAAGAACAGACCCGCAGGGCGCTGAAGTGGGACGACAAGGCCTGGTCCTGGCCGGCTTATCAGTCCGCCGTGATGACCGCCGTGCGCGCAGGCGTTCCGGTGCTGGGCGCCAATTTGCCGCGCGCCCGGATGACGGACAGCATCAAGGACAGCAAGCTCGATGTCCAACTGCCCGGCCCGGCGCTCAAGGCCCAGCAGCAGGCCATCCGCATCGGCCACTGCAACCTGTTGCCCGAGGGCCAGATTACGCCGATGACGCGCATCCAGATTGCCAGGGACATCACCATGGCCGACACGATTCACCAGCTGGTTTTCCCGGGCAAGACGGTCGTTTTGCTGGCGGGCAATGGCCATGCTGACCGCAGCCTCGGTGTGCCGCAACACCTGCGCTCAGACCTGAAAGCCCGGTCCATCCACCTGCGCGCGGGCGACGCTTTGGGCACTGACAGGGCAGACGCTTTCGACAGCGTCTGGTCCACGCCCGCATTGCCCGATACCGATGATTGCGCCGGGCTGAAAGAGCAGCTATCAGCAGTCCCCGGCAAGTAGCTCGCGCAAGCCCTGAGGGGCGCAGGCCGACATCGGCACTCAGGCGTTTTTCCGGATCGAGTCAGCCACCGCATTGACGATGCGGTCGATATGCTCTTTCTCGACGATGCAGGGCGGGCAGATCACGATGTTTTCACCCGCTGGCCCGCCAGCACGCCGTGGCGGAAGCAGTCCATGAAGATGTCGTAGGCACGCTTGCCCGGCGCGCCGCTGATTGAGGCCAGTTCGACGGCACCGGCCCAGCCCGAGGGCGCGAATGCCGATGACGTTGGGCAGGCCCTCTGCGACAATTCATCCCCTATGAATCACGCTTATGTTTTGACCCTCTCGTGCCCTGACCGCCGGGGCATTGTTCATGCCGTATCGGGCTTTCTTTTCGAGCATGGCGGCAATATTGAAGAAGCTGCGCAATACAACGACCAAGGCACGGGCCTGTTTTTCATGCGTGTGCAGTTCGCCTGCAACCAGCTGACGCACGAAGAGCTGTCAAGCCAGCTGAAAACCTTTGCCGAGCCTTTCCAGATGGACTGGAAGCTGCATGACAGCGCGCAGCCGATGCGCACCGTGATGCTGGTCAGCAAGGAAGGCCACTGCCTGAACGACCTGCTGTTTCGCTGGAAATCGGGTCTGCTGCACCTGGATGTGCGCGCCATCATCTCCAACCACCGCGAGTTCTACCAGCTGGCGGCCAGCTACAACATCCCGTTTCACCATCTGCCGGTCAGCGCCGCCACCAAGGCGCAGGTCGAGGCGAAGCAGCTGGAGATCATCGAGTCCGAAGGCGCCGAGCTGGTGGTGCTGGCGCGCTACATGCAGATTTTGTCGAACGACCTGTGCAAGCAGCTGGCCGGCCGGGCGATCAACATCCACCACTCTTTCCTGCCGAGTTTCAAGGGGGCAAAACCCTACTACCAGGCGCACGACCGGGGCGTCAAACTGATAGGCGCCACGGCGCATTACGTGACCGCCGACCTGGATGAAGGTCCGATCATCGAGCAGGACGTGGCCCGGGCCGATCACGGCAAGACCGTGGAAGACCTGACCGCGATGGGCCGCGACACCGAAAGCCAGGTGCTGGCCCGCGCCGTGAAGTGGCACAGCGAGCACCGGGTGGTGCTCAACGGCCACAAAACCGTGATTTTCAAATAGGCGCACTTCATGGCAACTGCCGAAACTCCTTCCGCCCAGAATGGCGTCCCCCCCTTTGTCCGGGGACCTGTGCCGATGGAGGCCTACGCAGTGCCCAGCGCGGCTGCCAAGCGCATCCCGCCGATCCAGTGCCTGCTGACGTTTGAAGCGCTGGCGCGGCTGCGCAGCGTCACCCTGTCGGCCGAAGAACTGTGCGTCACGCCCAGCGCCGTCAGCCACCGCGTCAAGCAGCTGGAGCAGATCATCGGCACCAAGTTGTT
>JBDSZF010000240.1:0-4637 GCA_039925285.1 Polaromonas sp. | reverse complement strand
GCTCTGTGTTCAGACTCATGCCTTATCTGGCGGCGCTTTGGCGCGCTGCAGGGCAGGTTGATATTTTTCACATCATGGCCAACTCAGGCTGGTCGTGGCATTTGTTTGCCGCCCCTGCCGTCTGGGTAGCGCGCAGTCGCGGCATCGCTGTGGTTGTGAACTACCGGGGTGGCGAGGCGGCCGAGTTTCTGCAGCGCGCCGGGGCTTTGGTTCGCTTCACCATGCGCCAGACCCGCGCCTTGGTGGTGCCATCGGGTTTCTTGCAGGGGGTCTTTGCCCGGTCTGGCATGTCTGCCTGCATTGTTCCCAACATCATCGACCTGAGCCGTTTTCGTCCGCGTGACCCGGCTCGCACCGGTGCGCCTCATTTGCTGGTCGCGCGAAACCTGGAGCCCCTGTATGACAATCTGACCGCCATCCGGGCATTCCAAACGGTTAAAGCAAGCTTTCCGCAAGCCCGCCTGACCATTGCCGGTAGCGGCCCCGATGAGCAAGGCCTGCGCAAGTCTGTTCAGGGGATGGGGCTGACGGATTCCGTGCAGTTCGCCGGCCGCCTTGAGCGCGATGCGATGGCCACGCTCTACCGCACGGCAGACCTCATGCTCAACCCAAGCCTGGCCGACAACATGCCCAACTCCGTTCTGGAAGCCTGGGCCAGCGGCGTGCCTGTGGTCAGCACCAATGTGGGCGGCATTCCCCACCTGGCGCAGCACGGGGTGACCGCTTCCCTGGTGCCACCTGCGGACCCGGCTGCCATGGCTGAGGCATGCGTGGCCCTGTTGTCAGACGAGGCGCTCTGGCAGCAACGCGCACAGGCTGGACTGCAAGAGGCGCAGCGCTACACTTGGTTTTTCGTCCAGCCCGTGCTTGCCAGGGTTTACAGGCAGGCCATCGCGCCAACGCGCTGACCAACCGGATCTGACATGGCTTTGTATACGTCGTTAGTCTCAAGCTTATTGTTTCCTGTGCATGAGCGTCTCAAGCGCCACAACACGGTGGCCCTGCGGCGCCAGATGGAAGAGGTCCAGTGGTGGCCGGCTGATCGCATCGCGGCGTTCCAGTTGCAGCGGCTGCGCGATCTCTTGCAGGATGTGGCGGCCCATGTGCCGTATTACCGTGAACTGTTCGCCCGGCTTGGCTTCGATGCCGCCAGTATCCAAAGCATCGCCGACCTGGAGCGCCTGCCGTTTCTCACCAAACCCGTCATCCGTGCCAATACCGACGCACTCAGGCACGCCCAGGCACAGGGCTTGGCGCGCTTTAATACCGGCGGCTCGTCCGGTGAACCCCTGGTCTTTTTCATCGGCAACAAACGCGTCAGCCATGACGTAGCCGCCAAATGGCGCGCCACGCGCTGGTGGGATATTGATATTGGCGACCCCGAAATTGTGGTTTGGGGTTCACCGATCGAACTGGGAAAACAGGATCGCATCAAGCACTGGCGCGACAAACTGCTTCGCACCCAGTTGTTGCCGGCGTTCGAGATGTCTGAGACCAAGCTCGACCAGTTCATTGCCACCATCCGCAGTGTCAAGCCGCGCATGTTGTTTGGCTACCCCTCGGCCCTGACCCATATCGCCCGGCATGCCCAAAAACGAGGTGTGAGCATGACAGACCTGGGCATCAAGGTTGCCTTTGTCACCTCCGAGCGCCTTTACGACGAGCAGCGCAACACCATCAGCCAGGTGTTTGGCTGCAGGGTAGCGAATGGTTATGGTGGGCGAGACGCCGGTTTTATTGCCCACGAATGCCCCGCAGGCAGCATGCACCTGACGGCCGATGACATCGTGGTGGAGATCGTCAATGAGGCAGGGCAAGTGCAGCCCCCCGGAGTGGCCGGAGAAATCGTCGTCACTCACCTGTCCACCAACGACTTTCCCTTCATCCGTTACCGCACGGGTGACATCGGCGTGCTGGGCGCCACGCCCTGCAGCTGTGGGCGTGGTCTGCCGCTGCTGCAAGACATTCAGGGCCGCAGTACCGACTTTGTGGTGGCTGCAGACGGCACTGTCATGCACGGCCTGTCGCTCATCTACATCCTGCGCGACCTGCCTGGTGTGAAGGCGTTCAAGGTCATTCAGGAGTCACGGGAGCTTACGCGGGTGTTGCTGGTGACTGAGGAAGGTTTTGCGCCAGACGGCGCAGCCCAAATCATCAGGGGTTTCAGGCAGCGCCTGGGCGCTGACGTGTCAGTGAATGTCGAGTTCGTCAACAACATCCCTGCCGAGAAATCTGGCAAGTTCAGGTACATCATCAGCCATGCGTGACATTCTCGTTCTCACCATCGTCATGGCCGGATCACTGGCCGCCCTGCGCCGCCCCTGGATCGGCATCATGCTGTGGACCTGGCTCAGCATCATGAATCCGCACCGCTATACCTGGGGCTTGGCTTATGACGCGCCACTGGCGGCGGTGGCAGCGGCCAGCGTCGTGTTGGGTTTGTTGATGACCAAGGACCGGGAGTCGCCCTTCAAGGCTAGCCCTGTTACTTGGTTAATATTGTTCATAGTCTGGATGACGCTATCCTGGTTGGCAGGCATTGACCCAGTGGAAGACTACGAGCAGTGGAAGAAGGTCATGAAAATTGACCTCATGATTTTGCTTGCCTTGATGTTGCTACACAGCAAGCAGCACATCATTGCTTTAATGTGGGTTTGTGCCGGGTCGCTTGCCCTATTGGGTATCAAGGGAGGTATCTACACGCTGCTGGGGGGAGGGGAAGGCCGAGTGTGGGGGCCGCCAGGCTCGTTCATAGGGGATAACAACGAATTTGCGCTGGCGCTGGTCATGACGATTCCACTACTCAGGTTTTTGCAGCTTCAGCTTATCAGTAAATGGGGGCGCCTTGCCATGACGGGCACCATGGTGTTATGCGCAGCGGCTGCTTTGGGATCGCAATCCCGAGGCGCGCTGCTAGCCATTTCCGCCATGGCGATTTATTTTTGGTGGAATGGAAAAGACAAGTTGCGAGTTGGCATGTATCTTTTGATCGTCGCCATTCCATTGATCGCATTCATGCCCGACAGTTGGTCAAACCGGATGGCCAGCATTGTCAGCTACGAAGAAGATGGTTCTGCCATGGGCCGCATCAGCGCATGGTGGAGTGCCTGGAACAGCGCGTTTCATTACCCATTTGGCGTCGGGTTTGATTCGGCACGGCCCGAACTATTTACCTTGTACTCACCGTACCATGACGGTGCCCGAGCCGCTCACAGCATCTATTTTCAGGTGCTGGGCAATCATGGTTTCGTAGGGCTCTTTTTGTTTTTGGGCTTATTCATCGCCACATGGCGCTCAGCAGGCTGGCTCAGGAGTAAAAAATCCCTTAATGACGAAGTGCGATGGTGCCGTGAACTCGGCACCTATTGCCAAGTGGCCTTGGTCGCGTACGCGGTGGGGGGCGCATTTTTAAGCCTATCCTATTTCGACTTGCCTTACAACATTATGGTAATGATTGTGCTGACGCGTATTTGGGTAGAAAAGAAGGGCTGGCTGATCGAGCCTGCCTATGCCCCGAGTTGGAAAACCATTCCCGGTCTGGCGACACCCAGTAAACCGGTTTGACGCATGTTGAAGCCCGTTTTGCAGTGGTATTCCCCCGCAGGCCAAAAGGCACGCCTGTCAATTCTGATTTTTCACCGCGTTTTTACGGAACCCGACCCACTGTTTCCTCATGAAATGCACGCCCGGCGGTTCAACGAACTGTGTGGTTGGCTGGCTTCATGGTTTAACGTACTGTCGCTTGATGAGGCGGTTAACCGCCTAAAGCTTGGCAACTTGCCGGCGCGTGCCGCTTGCATCACATTTGACGATGGCTATGCTGACAACTATCACGTAGCCATGCCAATTTTGCAGTGCCATGGATTGACAGCTGCATTTTTCATTGCGACTGGTTTTCTGGATGGCGGCCGCATGTGGAACGACTCCATCATTGGAGCCATTCGCGGAAGCGAAGCGCCAGCGCTGGACTTTTCTGCACTGGGGCTGGGCCAATATCCAATTGCTTCCATCGCTGAAAAGCAAGTTGCCATTTCCGCCCTGATAGGTCGGATCAAGTACCGGCCAGGTGCAGAGCGGATTGCCATCACCGAGCAAGTGGCGCAGCTGGCCGGGGTCAAACTTCCCGAAGATTTGATGATGAGCTCGCAAGAGGTCAAAGCCATGCGCCAAGCCGGCATGCAAATTGGTGCGCACACTGTGTCGCATCCCATTTTGGCCCGCCTCACCGATGAACAGGCCCGGCAGGAGATCGGGTTGAGCAAGACCTTTTTAGAGCAGTTGCTGGGTGAGCCCGTGAGACTGTTCGCCTACCCCAATGGCAAGCCGGGTGAGGATTACTCACCGAAAACCGTTGAAGTAGTGCGCAGCCTGGGCTTTGACGCCGCCGTTAGCACGCATTGGGGTACTTCCACCTTAGCTGATGATCCTCTACAGATCAGGCGTTTCACTCCGTGGGACCGAACCCGGCCGCGTTTTGGGGTTCGCATGCTGGCCAATCTCCGCAAACCTTGACGAGTAGAGGTCGTTCACTTACTGGTATGGACCGTGGCCCATCCAATAAGTCAGAGAAAATAAATTAATTTATATTATTAATAATATTTAAATAAAAACTCGCTCACTAATATATTCAAATGTCT
>JBDSZF010000239.1:0-15053 GCA_039925285.1 Polaromonas sp. | reverse complement strand
GCACTGCTGCATTGCCGTCGAATTTGACGAGCGAGCCATCACCGCGGCGGATACCCTTGGCGGTACGAACGACCACAGCACTGTAAACCTCGCCTTTTTTGACGCGGCCACGTGGAGCGGCTTCTTTGATGCTCACCTTGATGACATCACCAACGCTGGCGTACCGGCGCTTGGATCCGCCCAGCACTTTGATGCACATCACGGATTTGGCACCCGTGTTGTCAGCAACATCGAGTTTGGATTGCGTTTGAATCATTTAATTTAGTCCCAACTTGCACCGGCAACAGCAGACCGCACACCAAATGCATGCAAACTACCTGCCAATCAGTCTTGGGCCCGTCGTCCACACTGCAAACCACTTGCAATGCTTCCGCTGGGCAGAAGTTCTTCGCCTTTTATAGCGAAGCCCACGATTATCACAAAAGCAAAAGACACTGTCAACAATGTTTTGTGAAATAAACCCCACAAAGTTACAAAACAGCCCGGATGCGGGTTAAGGCCCCTCTCACAGTGCCGGCGAAATCAGGCAGGCACCTTCAAATACTGATCACACAGCGCCAGAAAGGATGGGAGTTTCGCTTCCACCCCATTTTCCTGCTGCAGCAGAGCCGCCACGGCTGGCGCCAGGGTACGGGCCAATGCCGCATCCAGGAACAACAGCCGCGAGCGCCGGGCCAGCACATCTTCCACCGTACGCGCGTATTCATAACGCGCTGCAAACCGTACCATGGCCTCGCTCAAGCCACCGCCCAGTTCACGATCAGCCCCAGGCAGGCCCTGCACGGTATCGGCTTCGCTTCCATACAGATGCAGTCCCGGCGCATCACTGATCTTGACGCTCGCGCTTTGAGCGCCCACCAGCCTGAGATGGTCTGTCGGCATCCCGACGCGCGTCGGCAGCAGACCGACGGCAAAGCACTTTTCGAGCACGTCGCCGGCCATGGCGCGGTAAGTCGTCCATTTGCCGCCCGTCACCGTGACCAGGCCGCTCTTGCTGACCAGCACAGTGTGCCCGCGCGACAGCGCCCGGGTGTTTTTCGCATCGTCATCGGCCGGCTTGACCAATGGCCGCAGCCCGACCCAGATGCTTTTGATGTCGGCCGGGCCGGGCGCCCGGCTCAGATAACGGGCCGACTCGCGCAAAATGAAATCGACCTCTTCCTTGAACGGCAGCGGTTCTCGCGCCAGGTCGCGGCGCGGCGTATCGGTGGTGCCCAGGATGGTTTTGCCCAGCCAGGGCACGGCAAACAGCACCCGGCCGTCAGCCGTGCGGGGAATCAGCATCGCATGATCTGTGGGCAAAAACTCACGGTCCACCACGATATGCACGCCCTGGCTGGGAGCGACGATCGGTTTGGTATCGCGGCCAATCGCCTGGCCATCCTGCAGGCGCAGCTGATCGACCCACACGCCCGTCGCATTCACCACGCACCCGGCATGCAGTTCAAGGACATGGCCCGTCTCCCGGTCCTGCACGAACAGCCCGGCCACCTTGCCATTTTCATGAATCAGCCTGGTGGCAGCGCAGTAATTGACCAGCAGCGCGCCCTGCCGGGCAGCGGTGCGGGCCAGCGCCAGCGCCAGCCGCGCATCGTCGAACTGGCCGTCCCAATACTTGATGCCGCCCTTGAGGCCTTGCGGCTGGAGCGTTGGCAGTTGTTCAAGGGTTTCCGCCCGGCTCAAGGATTCGGTATGACCCAGCCCGGCTTTTCCGGCCAGGGCGTCATACACCTTGAGCCCCAAGCCATAAAAGGGAGATTCCCAGAATTTGTAGCAGGGCATCACAAAAGGCAGCGGCTGCGCCAGATGCGGCGCGTTGGCCAGCAGCGTCGAACGCTCATGCAAGGCTTCACGCACCAGCGAAATATTGCCCTGCGCCAGATAGCGAACACCGCCATGCAGCAGCTTGGTGGCACGCGACGAGGTGCCCTTGGCAAAGTCGTGCGACTCAACCAGCACGACAGAAAAACCGCGCGCCGCCGCATCAAGCGCCACCCCCAGGCCGGTCGCACCGCCGCCAATCACGGCCACATCGTAATGACGACTCTCGGCAAGCCGGTCCATCAAGCTCTTGCGCCGCGTGCGAGCCGGCACGGCATCGATGGCCATGGGCTTTTCATTTCCCGAATTCATAAAAACCCATATGTCTCAGTAAGTATCAAGCTTACCTCAGCCCCTGCCAGGCTTGAGCGCCCTTCGGGGCGATCTGTTTTCATGCAGCGAGCAGACGATGACGCACTGGAAAACCTATCCGCTGTGAAATACTCAGGCCCTGATTCGAGCTTGCACACCCCAACCAGCCCCGAACGCCATGACTTATCTTCTCGCCCTCGACCAGGGCACCTCCAGTTCGCGAAGCATTGTGTTTGACGAGCAGGGCTGCGTGGTGGCGCTGGCCCAGCAGGAACTGCCGCAGATCTATCCCCGGCCGGGCTGGGTCGAACACGATGCCATGGAAATCTGGCGCAGCCAGCTGATGACGGCCCGGCAGGCGCTGGACCAGGCAGGACAGCAAGGCATCCAACCCGGCGATATCCGTGCATTGGGCATTACCAACCAGCGCGAAACCACGGTGGTCTGGAACCGCAAGACCGGCCAGCCGATTCACCATGCCATAGTCTGGCAGGACCAGCGCGCCGAAGCCACCTGCGCGCAACTGCGTGCGCAAGGCCATGAAGCGCTGATACAGGCCAAAACCGGGCTGCTCATCGATGCCTATTTCTCCGGCACTAAACTCAAATGGCTGCTCGACCAGGTGCCCGGCGCACGCGCACAGGCCGGGCGCGGCGAACTGGCTTTTGGCACCATCGACAACTGGTTGATCTGGCAACTGACGGGCGGCGCGGTCCACGCTACCGATGTCAGCAATGCGTCGCGCACGATGCTGTTCAATGTGCGCACCAACCAGTGGGACGCCGAACTACTGGACCTGCTGGACATTCCTCCGTCGCTCATGCCCGAGGCGAAGCCGTCCAGCGCGCATTACGGCGAGGTGCGGCCGGAACTGCTGGGCCATGCCATGCCGATTGGCGGCGTCGCGGGCGACCAGCAAAGTGCGCTGTTCGGCCAGGCCTGCTTCACGGCGGGCATGGCCAAGAATACCTACGGCACAGGCTGCTTTCTGCTGATGCATACCGGCACGCAATTCCAGACCTCGCACAACGGCCTGCTGACCACCAGCGCCGCGCAAACCACGGCGCAGACCGAATTTGCGATGGAAGGCAGCGTTTTTGTCGGCGGCGCGGTGGTGCAGTGGCTGCGCGACGGCCTCAACGCCATCAAGGGCAGCGCCGAAGTCGAGGCGCTGGCGCAAAGCGTTCCCGACTCCGGCGGCGTGATGATGGTTCCCGCCTTCACTGGCCTGGGCGCACCCTACTGGAAGCCGGACGCACGCGGCACCCTCACCGGCCTCACGCGCGGCACGACCGTGGCCCACATTGCGCGCGCTGCACTCGAAAGCATCGCCTACCAGAGCGCCGCGCTGCTGCTGGCGATGAGCCGCGACGCCGTCGCGGCCGGGGCTGCGCCAGTGGCCGAGTTACGGGTCGATGGCGGCGCCAGCATCAATGACCTGCTGATGCAGTTCCAGGCCGATTTGCTGGGCATCCCGGTGATCCGCCCGGCGGTGACCGAAACCACGGCGCTCGGTGCGGCGTGGCTGGCGGGCCTGTCCAGCGGGGTGTACCACAGCACCGATGAGCTTTCCAGCCTGTGGCGGGCTGAACGCACCTTTTTTCCCACGTTCAGCGCCGGGCACGCGGCCAGCCTGATGGCACAGTGGGAGCGTGCCGTGCGGCAGACGGTGCAGACGTAGGTGCAATCGCCAACGCAAAGGCCCTGGGCGACAATCTTCAGCCGCAGGGGATGCATCCGAGACAACCCCCCATTAATCAGCGAGCACATCACCATGACTTCCCAGACTCCCGACAGCAGCAACGAACATATCGCCTTCATCGGCGGCGGCAACATGGCCAGCGCCATCATCGGAGGGCTGCTCAAGCGCGGCCTTCCGGCCAGCCAGCTTCAGGTCATAGAGCCTTTTGCCGAGCAACGGGCCCGGCTGGCACAGCAGTTTCAGGTCGAAGTCAGCGAAGCCCCTGGCGCATCGCTGAACCGCGCAACGCTGGTCGTCTGGGCCGTCAAGCCGCAGACCTTCAGGGAGGCCGCAGAACAAAGCCGTGCGCACACCCAGAACGCACTGCACCTGAGTGTGGCCGCCGGCATCCGCTCTGACACCATTGCGCGCTGGCTGGGCAGCGAACGGGTGGTGCGCGCCATGCCCAACACACCGGCACTGGTAGGCAAGGGCATGACCGCCCTCTTCGCCCGGCCTGCTGCGACCATGGCAGACCGCCTGGCCGTGGAGCGCGTGATCCAGACCACGGGCGATTATTTGTGGCTGGACCAGGAAGAACAGCTAGATGCCGTGACAGCCCTGTCCGGTTCAGGCCCAGCCTATGTTTTTTACTTTATCGAGGCCATGATCCAGGCCGGCACCGACATGGGTTTGAGCCGCGAGCAAGCCCATCAACTGGCTATCGGCACTTTTATCGGTGCCTCGGCGCTGGCACAGCAAGCGACAGAACCGCCCGACGTGCTGCGCGCCCGGGTGACGTCCAAAGGCGGCACGACTTACGCGGCCCTCATGTCCATGGAGCAGAGCGGCATCAAGGAAAATTTCATGCAGGCGATGCATGCCGCCCGCCAGCGCGCCAGCGCCATGGGCGATGAATTCGGCGCCGGCTGAACATTTCTTGAACAGTACCTAGCGCAGTATCTGCGTACATTCATAGCTATCTTTTTCATAGTAATTTTCAGACCTTGAAAAGCACTCCAAAAAGAAAAAGAATTTCAAAAAATTTTTAAAAGTCCAGTCAACCGATTGGCGTAACGGCACGTTGTCAATTCACGAACGTATGGCTTGTCACTCCCCACGCGGGCGGGCGACCCGGCAGTACGAACGTAAGTACTTTATAAACACCCGGAGTTCACCATGAAAAAGTTTCTGTCCATCCTCGCCAGCGCCGCTGTACTCGCCATGCCTTTGGCCGTGATTTCCACGCCAGCCGCCGCCCAGACCAGCGCACCAGCCGCAACTCCAGCCGCAGCCCCTGCTGAAAAAGCAGCCGCCCCTGCGAAGGCAAAAGCCAAGCACAAAGCCAAGGCCAAGCACAAGGCAAAAGCCAAAATGGCCAAGAAGGCTGCTCCAGCCGCCGCCACGCCAGCTTCTGCTGCCAAATAAGCAAAACCGCGTTTCGCTGGTCGGCCAAGCGGCCCGCCAGCGAAAAGCGCCCGAAAAGCCCGCAGTTAGCGGGCTTTTTTATGGGTGTGAAGAACGATTCAGGAAACGAGCCGAACGGGCACAAACCCGCCTCAACGCCCCCAGTACGAGAGGGCAACGCCCGCAAACACCGTGAAGCCCAGCCAGTGATTCAGGCGAAATGCCTTGAAACAGTCGTCGCGCTCACGTTTGCGAATCAGCCAGCCGTGCCACAGCGCCTGCAGCAAGCCCAAGCCGACTGCTATCGAAAAAATAGCGGACTGCGCAATTTTCATAAGCGCTACAGCCCATATCGACAGAAAAATCAGGTAGCTCAGCATGATGCCCGCCACATCGAAGCGGCCCAGCGTGATGGCTGAAGTTTTCATGCCGATCTTCAGGTCATCGTCCCTGTCCACCATGGCGTATTCGGTGTCGTAGGCAATCACCCAGAACAGGTTGCCCAGTAGCAAAACCCAGGCCAGCAGCGGCACGCGCGACTGCACGGCGGCAAACGCCATCGGAATGCCGAAACTGAAAGCCAGGCCCAGCACGGCTTGCGGCATCGACACGTAACGCTTGGCAAACGGATAAACCAGCGTGACGGCCAGCGCGGCAAACGACCAGGCAATGGTGGCCGCGTTGGTGGTCAGCACCAGGCCAAACGCCAGCAGCGCCAGCACTGCGCCCAGTGCCAGCGCTTCCTTCACGGAAAGCGCGCCACTCGTCACCGGCCGCTGGGCCGTGCGCTTGACGTGGCGGTCAAAATCACGATCGGCCACGTCATTGATGCAGCAGCCCGCGCTGCGCATCAAAAACGTTCCCAGCGTGAACACCGTGATCAGCTGCCAGCCGGGAAAGCCGTGCGAGGCCACCCACAGCGCAGACAGCGTCGGCCAGAGCAGCAGCAGCCAGCCGGCCGGCCGGTTCCAGCGGATCAGTTGCAGATAAAGGGAAAATTTGCCTGGCCTACCGGCGCTCATCGTCAACATCAGAGGTGCATCGTTAAAAGGACAATTTACTCTTCAAGCAGCGAACGCAGCATCCAGGCGGTCTGCTCATGCACCGTCATGCGCTGGGTCAACAGGTCGGCCGTCGGCTCGTCGCTGGCCTTGTCGGCCACGGGAAACATCTCGCGGGCGGTGCGCGCAACCGCTTCGTGGCCCTGCACCAGGATGCGCACCATTTCGAGTGCCTTGGGCGGCGTGACGGGCACATCCGGCACCGTGGCCAGCTGGCTGAACTGGGCATAAGAGCCTGGCGCGGGGTAGCCGAGTGCGCGTATGCGTTCGGCCACCGGGTCCACCGCCATCCACAGCTCGGTGTACTGCGTCATGAACATGGTGTGCAAGGTGTTGAACATCGGCCCGGTCACATTCCAGTGGAAATTGTGGGTCGTCAGGTACAGCGTGTAGGTGTCGGCCAGCAGGCGGCTCAGGCCCTGGGCGATCGCAGCACGGTCTTTTTCGCTGATGCCGATGTTGATGCTTGGGGCACCTTGGACAGACACCTTGGCAATGGTTTTAACAGGAGAGTTGGCCATGGTTTTTCCTTTCAAAAAGACATCAAGGGATTAACACTTTACAAAATCAACCTGGGGGCAGCAACAGCCACTGGCTATGCACGCCATAGGCAGCGCTGATACGGGCCACTGTCAGGACAAACGCATGACACCGGGCAGTTCACACGCATAAATGGCGTTGCGCAGCGCGGCGATCGCTTCATAACGGGTAAAGCTGCGGCGCCAGGCCAGCACCACGCGCCGGGTCGGCACATGGCCTTCAAACGGCAAGTATCGGATGTAGGAAGGCTGCTCTGCAGACGTCGCCACGCCGCTAGCCGCCAGCGCGTCCCTGGGCACACCCAGGCGCGGTACCAGCGTGATGCCCATGCCGGCGGCCACCATATGCTTGATGGTTTCCAGCGACGAGCCTTCAAAGCTCTTGCTGATGCCCTCGGCGCTGCTGGAAAAGCGTGCGAATTCAGGGCAGACCTCCAGCACATGGTCGCGAAAGCAGTGGCCGGTACCCAGCAGCAGCATGGTTTCCTTCTTCAGCTCTTCGGCCGTCACGCTGCTGCGCACGGCCAGTGGATGGCTGCTCGGCACGGCCGCCATGAAGGGCTCGTCGTACAGCGGGGCAATCGCCAGATTGGCGTCGGGGAACGGTTCGGCCAGGATCGCGCAGTCAATCTCGCCGGTGCGCAATTCTTCGAGCAGTTTGACGGTGAAGTTTTCCTGCAGCATCAGCGGCATTTGCGGCGTTTTTTCGATGATCTGGCGTACTAGGTCGGGCAGCAGGTAGGGGCCTATGGTGTAGATCACGCCCAGCCGCAGGCTGCCCGCCAGCGGATCTTTGCCGCGCCGGGCAATCTCGCGGATGCTGTCGGCCTGCTCCAGAACGCTTTGCGCCTGGCGAACGATTTCTTCGCCCAGCGGCGTGACGGTGATTTCATTGGCATTGCGCTCGAACAGCTTGACCTGGAGTTCTTCTTCGAGCTTCTTGATGGCCACGCTGAGCGTGGGTTGCGAGACATGGCAGGCCTCGGCGCCCCGGCCGAAATGCCTTTCTCTCGCCACGGCCACGATGTATTTGAGTTCGGTCAGCGTCATGAGGTGATTGTCTGCTTTTCGGGACCGCCCTTTGTTAGACCCTATAGCGACGACTCCGACAAGCCCTTTCCTCACAAGTATTGAGTCTTGGTGACGCAAAAAACAGCCAGAAGACAGATCGACTGCCTCGCAGCGTGCTCACATGTAACGCCCCAGCAGCCGAGCATTTCAGCCGCAGTGGTGTCAATGTGTATCATCCTGATGATTACATTTGTTACCAATTGCCCTCGACCATGTTTCTGCCAAAAGGGGCCGCTCAGGCAGCCCGCCAATGGAAAAGCACCCGCAACGCAACGACCGCCGAACCGGCCTTCAGCTCGGTTCGGCGGCAGCTGGATATCGAAACCGCTGGCGTCATGCTTCTTGCATCACGCAGCCCCCGGCGACGCACGGGGCTCCAGGAAATCGCGCCCGCCGCCACCCTGGGCCGGCCCCCTTGCATCCCCATAATCATCAAACTCTGCCCACTGGGACGAAGGGCCCTGAACTTCGTTGCGTTCATCCGCATCGAGATCCACGACGAACACGATTTCTCCGCCGAAACGGCCCACCCCGAGCGTTTGCATGAGGACCTGTTCCCGCTCGGGCGATTCCAGCCTCAGGAAGCAGATAGCCTGCCGTGTACCTTCGTGGATAGCGGTCAGGACATCAAGCCTGATCACACGGCCGAACTTTTCGCAAAGCCGGTGCAAGGCTGGCTTCAAGGTAGCTACATCGCGGCAGTTCCGGAGTCTGTCTAGAGCAGTCATGGTGAATTCCCTGTTGGTAAGACGACTGTTTCAGCGTTCTTCTTGTGCTTTCCATAAGCACATCTTTCGCAACGCCTGCGCAGATCACATTGGCACAATAAACATAAACAATGGCGCCAAATTGACATCTTACATTTGAATACAATTGTCTACAATAGTAACTACCAGAATTTACGCAAGATTCTTATAGACTGTGTGGGCGTGACCTTGAGCCGTTTTTTTATCCTGAGAACCGGCTGGAGCGCCATCTTTTCTCCCCAGAGGAATACTTATTTGATACAAGGGCGAAAATGAAAACTCTTCTGGTTTTCGGAATCCCCCCCGAAGCGATCAAGATGGCGCCGCTGGTCGGGATGCTGCGTGCTGACAGGCGCCAGCTCACGGCCGCGCCTGCCTTGCCGGGCCGCCCGGTGCCACGACAGGCGGTCCTGCCTTGACCCGGGCCATGCCATCCGCCGCATTGCGGCAGCTTGAACACCGGCTGGCGCTGGCCGAACGCATTGCGTATATCGGCAGCTGGACGCTCGACCTGTCGGACCAGCAGCTGAGGCCGTCCCGCCAATGCGCGGCCATTCTGGGAATGGCAGCCGATGCACCGTTCACGCTGGACGAACTGGTCGCCCGGTTCACGCCCGAATGTCGCAACCGCATTCGACAACTCATCGAGCACTGCAGTCTGCACGGCACCCCTTTTGATGAGGAAATGCAGATCGGAACCACGGTCAGCAGCAAATGGGTGCGCACCGTTGGCGAAGCGCTGCAGGACGACAGCGGCCAGATCATCGGCCTGCAAGGGGTGCTGCAAGATATTTCTACCCAGAAGCAGGCCCAAAGCGAAACCCTTCGCCTGGCGATGCGGCTGACGACCACGCTGGCCAGCATCACCGAAGCTTTCGTGACACTGGACCGGCAATGCTGCTTTACCTACCTGAACCAGGAAAGCGAAAGGCTGCTGCAGCGCTCTACCAGTGAACTGCTGGGCAAGGAAGTCTGGCAGGAGGTGAGGAACGGCGTGGGCCAGCGCCTCAAGCATCAGCTCCAGAACGCTCTGGCCACCAATCGCCGCGCTGAATTCGAGGACTTCTACCCACACCTGGGCCTGTGGCTTGAAGTGCGCGCCTACCCGTTCGCCGAAGGCCTGGCGGTGTACTTTCGGGACGTGACCAGCCGGCGCAAGGCGCAGGAGCAGCTGATGCTGCTTGAAACCTGCATTTCGCGGCTCAATGACATCGTGATGATTGCCGAAGTCCCGTCCGACGCGCCTCATCTGCCCTGCATCGTGTTCGTCAACCCTGCTTTTGAACACCACACCGGCTATAGCCGCCATGAGGTGCTCGGCCAGACGCCTCAAAAACTACTGGGCCCGGATGCCCCTACCGACGAACTGGATCGCATGGCGGCAACGCTCAGGCACAAGCGGCAGATTCGCCGTGAACTGATGGTTTACCGCAAGGACGGCAGCCGTTTCTGGCTGGAACTGGAGATCGTGCGGGTATTGGCCGCAACCGGTGAGCTGACCCATTGGGTCGCCGTGGGACGCGACACCACTCAGCGCAAGGCAGCCGCCGACGCGATTCACCACCTCGCCTTTTACGACCAGCTGACCGCCGTGCCGAACCGGCTGATGCTGCTCAAACGGCTCGAAAATTTTCTGCTCCAGAGCGCTCAGACACGGAGCCAGGGCGCGCTGATATTCATTGATGTGGACAAGCTAAAGCTGCTCAACGATACCCTGGGCCACCATCAAGGCGACTTGCTGCTTCAACAAGTCGCCGCCCGCCTCTCAAGCTGCGTTCGCAAAACCGACACGGTGGCACGCCTGGGCGGGGATGAGTTCGTCATCATGCTCAAAGACCTGGGCGACAACCCGGAGGAGGCCGCCATCAAGGCCCAAAGCCTGGCCCAAAAAATTCTCAAACACCTGCGCGAGCCTTTCGATCTGGCCGGACACCCGTACTACACCACCTCCAGCATTGGGGTGACGTTGCTCAACGGCGTGCATGACAGCGTCAGTGAAGTGCTCAAGCAGGCCGACCTGGCCATGTACCAGGCCAAGAATGCAGGCCGCAACACCGTCTGTTTTTTCGACCCCCACATGCAGGCAGCCGTCAGCGCCAGCGCAGATATCAGCGCCGACCTGCACAGCGGCCTGCGCGAGAACCAGTTCCGGCTGTATTACCAGCCCCAGGTCAACCGCCAGGGTAGCGTCATCGGCGTCGAAGCCCTGCTGCGCTGGCAACACCCCAGACGGGGACTGGTCGATCCCGACGAATTTATTCCGATGGCCGAGGAAACCGGACTGATCCGGCAACTGGGCCAATGGGCCCTGCAGACCGCCTGCGAACAACTCGCGGCCTGGTCCAGCTGGCCCACAGCATCGGACCTGAGCATTTCGGTGAACGTGAGCGTGCGCCAGTTCCGCCATCCTGATTTCGTGGATGGCGTGATGGCCGAGATTGAGCGCACCGGCATCCGCCCGCAACGGCTCAAGCTCGAACTCACCGAAAGCCTGCTGGCCGACGGCATGGAAGTGACCCTGGCCAAGATGGGCACGCTCAAGGCATTGGGTGTCACGCTGTCGCTCGACGATTTCGGCACCGGCTACTCGTCGCTGGCGCTGCTCAAGCGCCTGCCGCTGGACCAGCTCAAGATCGACCGGAGCTTTGTGGCTGAACTGCTGACCGACCGGGCCGACGCTGCGATTTCGCGCACCATCATCACGCTGGCCCACAGCATGAACCTGGAAGTGGTGGCCGAAGGCGTCGAAACCCAGGCCCAGCAGGACTTGCTGGTCGCGCAAGGCTGCGACCAGTTCCAGGGCTACCTGTTTTCAAAGCCGCTGCCGATTGAAAAGCTGGAGGCTTACCTGCTGGCATGCCACCCGACCAAGGCCAGAATGGAAACATGACCCTGCCCCCTCCCGGAAAAGGGGGCAAGTTCACTCACGCGTGCACCAGCGGAACTGAAGCGCTACATGCAGCGGTGCGCTTGTGGCCACTCAAGCCTTCAAAAACTCAGCCTTCCCGCCCAGCCACCGCAACACATGCCGCTGCGCCAGTTCCGGGTACTGGTCCAGCATCAGCGGCGCCACTTCCCGCGCCCAGGCCAGCAGCGCCGCATCGGTTTCCAGATCGGCAAAACGCAGCATCGGCGCACCCGACTGACGCGCCCCCAGGAACTCGCCCGGCCCGCGGATGTCCAGGTCGCGCCGGGCGATCTCAAAACCGTCATTCGTCTCGACCATGGCCTTGAGCCGGGCCCTGGCCACCTCGCCCAGCCGGGGCGCGTCGCCGGTGGAATACAGCAGCACGCAGGCCGATGCCGCCGCGCCGCGCCCGACCCGGCCGCGCAGCTGGTGCAGTTGGCTCAAGCCGAAACGTTCGGCATGCTCGATCACCATCAGCGATGCATTGGGCACATCGACGCCGACTTCAATCACGGTGGTGCTGACCAGAACCGCCATCACGCCCTCGGTGAACAGGCTCATCACGGCTTTTTTCTCGGCCACCGGCATGCGCGAATGCAGCAGGCCGACCCCCACGCCGGGCAGGGCTTCGCTCAGGGCCTGATGGGTTTGCGTGGCGTTGACCAGATCGATGGACTCGCTTTCCTCGATCAGCGGGCAGACCCAGTAGATCTGCCGGCCTTCGGCGACTTGCGCCTGGATGCGGGCGACGACTTCATCGCGCCGGGCATCGTTGACCAGCTTGGTGACGATGGGCGTGCGGCCGGGCGGCAGCTCGTCGAGCGTGGACACATCGAGGTCGGCGTAATAGCTCATGGCCAGCGTGCGCGGAATCGGCGTGGCGGTCATCATCAACAGGTGCGGCTCCTGCCCGCCCCCGGTCATCTTGCTGCGCAGCGCCAGCCGCTGGGCGACGCCGAAGCGGTGCTGCTCGTCGATGATGGCCAGCGCCAGGTTCTTGAACTTGACCTTGGACTGGATCACCGCGTGGGTGCCGATGACCAGCCCGGCCTCGCCGCTTTCGATCAGCGCCAGCATCTCGCGCCGCTCCTTGGGTTTCTGGCTGCCGGTGAGCCGGGCAGTCTTGATGCCCAGCGGCTCCAGCCAGCTGATGAGCTTGCTGAAATGCTGCTCGGCCAGGATCTCGGTCGGCGCCATCAGCGCGCACTGCCAGCCGGCGTCGATGCAGCGGCTTGCTGCCAGTGCCGCCACGACGGTTTTGCCGGCGCCCACGTCGCCCTGCAGCAGGCGGTGCATGGGAACGTGCTTTTTCAGGTCGGCCTCGATTTCCGCGCCGACCCGCTGCTGCGCGGCGGTCAGCCGGAAAGGCAGGCGTTCGAGCAGTTGCGCCTGCAGGGTGCATTGGGTGCCGCGCATTGCGGGGCCGTTCAAGCCAGGGGCGCGCATCGCGGCACGCCCCCGCCGGGCCTGCAGCTGCGACAGCTGCTGGGCCAGCAACTCCTCGGCCTTCAGGCGCTGCCAGGCCGGATGGCTGCGGTCTTCAAGCGTTTGCAGCGCCGAATCAGGTGTCGGGTGGTGCAAAAACTGTAGCGCTTCACGCAGGCTGGACAAGCGCAAAAGCATGTTCTTGCTTAAAAATGGCGCGGGAATGGTCTCGCTGAGATCGGCCCGGTCCAGGCCGCTGAGCACCGCCTTGCGCAGATAGACCTGCGGCAATCCGGCCGAGGTCGGATACACCGGCGTCAGGGCGCCCGGCAGTTCACCGCCGGCCAGCTTGAAATGCGGATGCATCATCTCGCGGCCCAGAAAGCCGCCGCGCATCTCGCCGCGCACCCGAATCCAGGCGCCGACGCTGAGCGTTTTCTGGTGCGACGGGTAGAAATTGAGGAAGCGCAGCACGCAGGTGTCGCTGCCGTCATCGACCGTGACGAGCAACTGGCGCCGCGACCGGATCGATATTTCGCTGTGCGTCACCTGGCCTTCAAACTGCACCACCTCGCCGTCGCGCGCATCGGCCAGCCGCACGATGCGGGTTTCGTCCTCGTAGCGCAGGGGCAGGTGCAGGGCCAGGTCGATGTCGCGGCGCAGCCCGAGCTTTTCCATGGCTTTTTGCGCCGGGGATTTGGCGGGTTCTTTGGAGGCGGCCTTGCCCGCCGCCATGGCCTCGGGCGGGGCGGTTTCCAGGGTCGTTTCACTGGCAGGGGCAGCCGGTAGCATCATGGGACAATTGTGCTTCATGAAGACGACTTTCAGCCTCAGTGATTTTGATTTCACACTCCCCGACGAATTAATCGCCCAGCACCCCGCCGCCCAGCGCAGCGCCTCGCGCCTGCTTGACGGCCGGGGCGGCATGATGGCCGACCGCCGCTTTGCCGACCTGCCTGATTTGCTGCAGCCCGGCGACCTGCTGGTGTTCAACGACACCAAGGTCGTCAAGGCCCGGCTGTTCGGCCAGAAGGCCAGCGGCGGCAAGCTCGAACTGCTGATCGAGCGCGTGCTGTCGCCGCATGCCGATGCCGGCCATGAAGTGGCCGCGCACATGAAGGTCAGCAAAAAACCCCTGCCCGGCGCGGTGCTGCAGATGGAGGGCGGCTTTACCGCGACGCTGCTGGGCCGCTGGCCCGAGGCGCACGGGCCGCTGTACCGCTTCAGGCTCAGCAGCGACCCTTATGAATTGATGGCCCAATTCGGCCATGTGCCGCTGCCGCCTTACATCACGCACACCGATTCCGCCGACGACGAGCAGCGCTACCAGACGGTGTTTGCCAAAAACCCGGGCGCCGTGGCCGCGCCGACCGCCGCGCTGCATTTCGACGAAGCCATGCTGGCGCAACTCGAAGCGCGCGGCATCACGCGGGCCAGCGTCACGCTGCATGTGGGCGCGGGCACTTTTCAGCCGGTCAAGACCGAACAGATTTCCGAGCACGTCATGCATTTTGAGCGCTTCGAGGTGCCGCCCGCGACCCATGAAGCGATTGCAGCCTGCAAGGCGCGCGGCGGGCGCGTGGTGGCGGTGGGAACGACGACGGTGCGGGCGCTGGAATCCTCCGCCAAATTCGGCCCGGCCTGCGACGACACCAATATCTTCATCACGCCGGGCTTTGAATTCCAGGTGGTCGATCTGCTGCTGACCAACTTCCACCTGCCCAAAAGCACGCTGATGATGCTGGTCAGCGCGTTTTCGGGCTATGAGCACATCATGGCGCTCTACCGGCATGCGATTGAACAGCGTTACCGCTTTTTCAGCTATGGCGACGCCATGCTGCTGGCCCGCCAGGCACCTGCCGCGCGCCTTTAAACACACCTGCGACAATCCAAAAATGCTCGAATTTGAAGTCCTTAAAACCGATGAAGCCGCTGGCGCTTACCTCGGCTCGTACGCCCGGCGCGGCACCCTGACCCTGAACCATGGCGTGGTGCAAACCCCCATCTTCATGCCCGTGGGCACCTACGGCACCGTCAAGGGCGTAACGCCGCAATCGCTGATTGAGATGAACGCGCAGATCA
>JBDSZF010000238.1:0-3152 GCA_039925285.1 Polaromonas sp. | reverse complement strand
GGGGTAGGGGTGTTGATCCTGACGCTGACGCTGGTGACCTGGCTGGCGCGCCGCGAAGACGGGCGTGGCGAACAAAAGAAGGGCCGAATCCTTTCCGCCTGGTGGCCCACGCTCACCCTGGTGTGGGTCTGCCTGCAGGGCGCATTTGGCGCGCTGACCGTGACGATGAAACTGTTTCCGGCCATTGTGACGCTGCATTTGCTCGGTGGCCTGGTCTTGCTGGCATTGCTGCGCGCGCAGTCCGTGCGTTATGCGCAGGTGCAGGAACAAAGCTTGCCGACAGTCTTGAGCACCGTCAACCGGCGCTTTGTGATGGCCGCTTTTGCCCTGCTGTGGCTGCAGATTGCGCTGGGCGGCTGGGTCAGCACCAATTACGCGGTGCTCGCCTGTACGGATTTCCCAGGTTGCCAGAACTCGTTCTGGCCTGCCATGGATTTCAGCCAGGGATTCACGCTCTGGCGCGAACTGGGTGCGGGACATGATGGCGGCTACATCAGCTTTCAGGCGCTGACCGCCATTCATTATGTGCATCGGCTGGCGGCCTATGCGGTATTTATCGTGCTGATGCTGCTGGCTTTCCGTCTGCAACGCGTTCCTGCCCTCCGCCAGCAGGCGCGCTGGCTGGCCGGTTTGACCTTGTTGCAGGTGGCTACCGGCCTCGGCAATGTCGTGCTCGGCTGGCCACTGCTGGCTGCCGTCGCCCATACCGGCGGTGCCGCTGCACTGGTCGTGGTGCTGACGGGCATCGTCTTTTCAAGCCGCAAAATGCCCGTGCTGGCATGTGTCTCCAAATTGAATGCTTCAAGATTGTCCGTATGAATCCCAGTAATCCGCCCGCTGCACCTGTCTCAAGTGCCCGCATTCCGTCCCGGTTTAGCCAGTTTTATGCGCTGACCAAACCGCGCGTGGTTCAGCTCATCGTGTTTTGCGCGCTGATCGGCATGGTGCTGGCCGTGCCCGGCGTTCCGGCCTGGCCCGACGTCCAGCTCGCCCTCATCGCCTGTGCCGGTATCTGGCTGGTGGCCGGTGCGGCGGCGGCGTTCAACTGCCTGGTTGAGCAGCAGATTGATGCCAAGATGCGGCGCACCGCCTGGCGTCCCACGGCCAGGGGCCAGCTCAGCAATCCCTTGACGCTGGCGTTCTCCGCCGGCCTGTGTGCCCTGGGTTGCTGGATTTTGTATGTCTGGGTCAATCCGCTCACCATGTGGCTGACCTTTGCCACTTTTGTCGGTTATGCGGTGGTGTACACGGTGATCCTGAAGCCGCTGACGCCGCAAAACATCGTCATCGGCGGCGCATCGGGCGCCATGCCGCCGGTGCTGGGCTGGGCCGCCATGACGGGTTCGGTCGGCCCGGAAGCGCTGATTCTGTTCCTGATCATCTTTCTCTGGACGCCGCCGCACTTCTGGGCGCTGGCGCTCTACCGCGTCGAAGACTACCGCAAGGCGGGCCTGCCCATGCTGCCGGTCACGCATGGCAACGAATTCACGCGGCTGCAGATATTTTTATACACGCTGGTGCTGTTTGCCGCCTGCCTGATGCCTTTCATCTTCAAGATGAGCGGCTGGCTGTATCTGGTGGCGGCCGTGGTGCTCAGCATCGGCTTTAGCGGCTATGCCTGGTGCCTGTGGCGCAATTATTCCGATGCGCTGGCACGCAAGACCTTCCGCTTTTCGCTGATTCATCTGTCGGCCTTGTTTGCAGCGCTGCTGCTGGACCACTATCTCCAATGAAAATGAACTTTCCAATGCAGCCCGATCGCAGGCGCGCTGTCAAAATCCTGGCGGGCGGCGCGGTGCTGTCGATGACGGCCGGCCTGCTGATGGGCTGCTCGCCTGACAAGCCGCAGTTCAAGAGCATTGACCTGACCGGCGCCGACTATGCGCAGGGTTTTTCCCTGACCGACCACAACGGCCAGTTGCGTACCCTGAAAGACTTTGCCGGCAAGGTCGTCGTGGTGTTTTTCGGCTTTACCCAGTGCCCTGACGTTTGCCCTAGCGCCCTGGCTGAGCTGGCACAGGTCAAGCAGCTGCTCGGCACCAACGCAGACAAACTGCAGGCGATTTTCATCACGCTGGACCCTGAACGCGACACGCCCGAATTGCTCAAGGCCTATATGGCTAACTTCGACCCCGGTTTTCTGGCGCTGCGGCCCACGCCGGAGCAACTTCCCCAAGTCGGCAGGGACTTCAAGATTTATTACAAAAAAGTCGAGGGCAAAACGCCGGGAAGCTACACCATGGACCATTCAGCCGGCAGCTATGTTTTTGACACCAAAGGGCGTATCCGCCTGTACAACCGTTACGGTGCAGGCGCTGACGTGCTGGCTTCCGATATTCAACTGCTGCTTAAAACAGGCTGAAAAAAAGCCTGCTCCTTTTCGGGGCAGGCTCTGGGTCACGGCCGGCAAAAACCGGTCTCAGGTTCAGGCGTAAGTTGCCAGCACCTTCTTCATCTTCTTCATGGCAGCGACTTCAATCTGGCGAATCCGTTCGGCGCTGACCTTGTATTCAGCCGCCAGATCATGCAGCGTCATGCCGCCTGAGCCATCATCGTTCACATTGAGCCAGCGCTCTTCCACGATGCGGCGCGCCCGCGGGTCGAGCTCCTGCAACGCGGTGCTGAGGCCGCCGGTAGTGAGATCGTCACGCTCGCGCGACTCCATCAGGGCGGTCGGCTCCTGCGTTGCGTCGGCCAGATAGGCAATCGGCCCAAACGCATCATCGCCGTCATCGCCCGGACTGGGGTCCAGCAGCACGTCGCCGCCCGACATGCGCTGCTCCATCTCGATGACTTCCTCGCGCTTGACATTGAGCGTCCTGGCCATTGAATCGATCTGGCTTTCGGTCAGCGTGTCGCGGTGCGTTGCCACATCGGCGTCATCCTTGTAACCCTGCTTCATCGAGCGCAGGTTGAAAAACAGCTTGCGCTGGGCCTTGGTGGTGGCCACCTTGACCATGCGCCAGTTTTTCAGGATGTACTCGTGAATCTCGGCCTTGATCCAGTGCATGGCATAGCTCACCAGGCGCACGTTCTGGTCAGGGTCAAAGCGTTTGACGGCTTTCATCAGGCCAATGTTGCCTTCCTGGATCAGGTCGCCGTGGGGCAGGCCATAACCCAGGTATTTGCGCGAAATCGACACCACCAGCCGC
>JBDSZF010000237.1:0-5166 GCA_039925285.1 Polaromonas sp. | reverse complement strand
CATCTTTTCTTCGGTGTCGGCAATCAGCTCAAAAGGCAGTTCGAGCTTGGCCTTGAACTCGTCGTGCGATTTCATGTTGTCGCGCGAAACGCCAAACACGGTGGCGCCAACCAAAAAGGTGCTGCGTTCAATGCCCTTGACCTTTTTGCCGTACATGATCTTGTTCTTGACCACGCCGAACATGTGGCACATTTTTTCTTCGGTGTCGGCAATCAGTTCGAACGGGAGTTCGAGCTTGGCCTTGAATTCGTCGTGGGATTTCATGTTGTCGCGCGATACGCCGAACACGGTAGCACCCGCTTTAATGAAGTCCTTGTAGTGGTCACGAAACTGCATTGCTTCCGTGGTGCAGCCGGGAGTGTTATCTTTCGGGTAAAAGAACAGCACGACAACTTTGCCCAGATGCGTTTGATTTGAAACTTTGAGGCCGCCGGTTGCGAGCGCTTCAAATTCGGGGAGAGGTTTATTGACGACGACTGCCATACTGCGTAGACCCTGACGAAAGTAGTTGTAATTAGCCGCGGCCTTTGCCAGGGAAGCCGGATGGGAACCCTGGGTGCGGTGCCAAGTGCAACCCTATATTTTACTCTGAAAGGCAGGGGTTTGAGTCTTATGCGCTTTCTGGTTCAATCAGCAGGGCCGCAATGACGTGCCTGCCCTCACCCGCCAGAATGTTGTAGGTGCGACAGGCGGCCAGCGTGTCCATGGTTTCAAGGCCTATTCGCTGCGCCATCAAGCCGCGCAAAAAAGCCGGCGGCGGAAATTGCAGGCGCTTGCCGCTGCCAAAAATAACCAGTTCCGGCTTCAGGTTGGCGAGCAGTGCAAAGTGCTCGGTGGTGAGTTGATCGAAACGTGTGCAATTCCATGCAAATTTTTCGCCGCGTGAGCCGATCACGATACTGTAGTCAATTTTTTCAGCAACCCCGTTGTTGCCAAGGCCGACCCATCCGGTGCCGTAGGCAAGAATGGATTGGACATCGAGACGGTCTGGTTGAAGTTTCATACAGGATTCACAGTGGGGGAGTTCGGTAAAACGGAAATGAGCCAGCGATCCTGACCTCTTGCTTGCGAGGAAAAATCAGCGTTTTATGTGGTCAAATTATAGATTCCGCCCCAATCTCCTGTAGCTGCGCTGGTGCTTCCTCTTTTTGCCTGTGCAGTTGGCGAAGCGGACTTTGCCTAACCCTTGAAGAAAAGCGTCATGAAACCGATCACCAAGTCAGCCAAATTGGCCAATGTGCTCTACGACATCCGTGGACCCATCATGGATGCGGCCAAGCAGATGGAAGAAGAAGGCCAAAAGCTCATCAAGCTCAACATTGGCAACCTGGCCGTGTTCGGTTTTGATGCGCCCGAGGAAGTCCAGCAGGACATGATCCGCAACCTGCCCGCATCGGCCGGCTACTCGGACAGCAAGGGTATTTTTGCGGCGCGCAAGGCGGTGATGCATGAGACGCAAAAGCAGGGCATTCAGGGCGTGACGCTGGACGATATCTACCTGGGCAACGGCGCCAGCGAACTGATCTCGATGGCCACCAACGCCTTGCTCGACACCGGAGACGAGTTGCTGCTGCCCTCGCCCGATTACCCGTTGTGGACGGCCTCCGTGAGCCTGGCAGGCGGCACGCCGGTTCACTATATGTGCGATGAAAGCAACGGCTGGATGCCCGACCTGGACGACATTCGGGCCAAGATCACGCCCCGCACCAAGGGCATCGTCGTCATCAACCCGAACAACCCGACCGGTGCGCTGTATTCGGACGAGCTGCTCAAGGGCATCATCGAGATCGCCCGCGCGCATGATCTGGTGATTCTGGCGGACGAGGTGTATGACAAGGTGCTGTACGACGGCGTCAAGCATACGGCGCTGGCCAGCCTCTCGACCGATGTGCTGACGCTGACCTTCAATTCGCTTTCGAAGAGCTACCGCTCTTGTGGCTACCGCGCTGGCTGGCTGGTGGTGTCGGGCCCCAAGAAAATGGCGCAGGACTACATTGAAGGCCTGAACATGCTGGCCAACATGAAGCTGTGCTCCAACGTGCCGGGGCAGTGGGCGATCCAGACGGCTTTGGGCGGCTACCAGAGCATCAACGACCTGGTGGGCGAGGGCGGGCGGCTGCGGCGCCAGCGCGACCTGGCTTACGAGCTGATTACCGCGATTCCGGGGGTCAGCTGTGTCAAGCCGAGTGCGGCGCTTTACATGTTCCCCCGGCTTGATCCCGAGGTCTATCCGATCAAGGACGACCGGCAGTTTTTCCTTGAATTACTCAAGGCGACGAAGGTGATGCTGGTGCAGGGAACCGGCTTTAACTGGGCCGCACCCGATCACTTTCGCATTGTCTTTTTGCCGCACGAGGAAGACCTTCGCGAGGCCATTAACCGCATTGCCAGATTTCTTGAAAATTACCGCAACAAGCGAATCTGATTTCAATTTTCCGCTGCCCGTTTCAAAGGCAGCCAGTACTAACCACGACAGGCAGGACTCCAGGTGAATCTAAAAACGACGACGAATTTGAGCCCGATTCGGGTAGGCCTTCTGGGCATTGGTACCGTGGGCAGCGGCACTTTCAATGTGCTCAAGCGCAACCAGGAGGAGATTCGCCGCCGCGCCGGCCGCGGCATTGAGATCACCATGGTGGCCGACCTCGATGTGGCGCGCGCCAAAGCCCTGGTGGGCGAGGGCGTGCAGGTGGTGGACGATGCGCACAAAGTGGTTGCCAGCCCTGACATCGACATCGTGATCGAACTCATCGGCGGCTACGGCATTGCCAAAGCATTGGTGCTGGAGGCCATTGAATCTGGCAAACATGTGGTGACAGCCAACAAGGCGCTGCTCGCCGTGCATGGCACCGAGATTTTTGCGGCAGCCCAGCGCAAGGGCGTGATGGTCGCTTTTGAAGCGGCCGTTGCGGGCGGCATTCCCATCATCAAGGCGCTGCGCGAAGGCCTGAGCGCCAACTCCATCCAGTGGATTGCCGGCATCATCAACGGTACGACCAACTTCATCCTGTCCGAAATGCGCGACAAGGGCCTCGACTTTGACGTGGTGCTGAAAGAAGCGCAGCGTCTGGGCTATGCCGAGGCTGACCCGACCTTCGACATCGAAGGCGTGGATGCGGCGCACAAGGCAACCCTTATGAGTGCGATTGCGTTCGGCATTCCGGTGCAGTTCGACAAGGCTTATGTCGAGGGCATCACGGCTCTGGCGGCGCAAGATATCCGCTATGCCGAACAGCTCGGCTACCGCATCAAGCTGCTCGGCATCACCAAGCGCGTGGCCAACGGCATCGAGCTGCGCGTTCACCCCAGCCTGATTCCGGCCAAACGCCTGCTGGCCAATGTCGAGGGGGCGATGAACGCCGTGGTGGTCCACGGCGATGCCGTCGGCACCACCCTGTATTACGGCAAGGGCGCCGGCAGCGAGCCCACCACCAGCGCGGTCATCGCCGATCTAGTCGATATCACCCGCCTGCACACCGCCGATCCGGAGCACCGCGTGCCGCATCTGGCCTTTCAGCCCGACGAAATGAGCGATCTGGCCATCGTGCCGATGAGCGAAGTGGTCACCAGCTACTACCTGCGCCTGAACGTGGCCGATGAAGCCGGCGTGCTGGCCAAAGTGACCGGCATTCTGGCTGAGGCCGGCATCAGCATCGACGCGGTGTTGCAGCGCGAAGCCGACGAAGTGGGCGGTGAAGGCGCTACCCAGACCGATCTCATCATTCTCACGCATGACTGCGTTGAAGCAAAAATGAACGAAGCCATTGCGCAAATGCAGGCCTTGCCCACAGTGCTCGCGCCGATTACCCGCATCCGCAAGGAGGAACTGGCCTGATGCGTTACCTTTCCACCCGCGCCGCATCCGGCAATAGGTCAGAGCGCAAGCGCTTTTGCGAAATCCTGCTGGAAGGCTTGGCGCCCGATGGCGGCTTGTATTTGCCCGAATACTATCCGCAGGTCAGCGACGCCACGCTCACCAAATGGCGCAGCCTGTCCTACGCCGACCTGGCGTTTGAAGTGCTGTCGCTGTACATCGACGACATTCCCGCCGCCGACCTGAAAGCGATCTGCGCCAGGACCTATACCGAAGAAGTCTTCGGCACGAAAGAAATCGTTCCGCTTCGCGCGCTCGAAGACGGCCTGTACCTCGAAGCCCTGTCCAACGGCCCGACGCTGGCCTTCAAGGACATGGCGATGCAGCTGCTGGGCAACCTGTTCGAGTACGAACTGGCCCGGCGCGGCGAAGAGCTCAACATCCTGGGCGCGACCAGCGGCGACACCGGCAGCGCCGCTGAATATGCCATGCGCGGCAAAAAGGGCGTGCGCGTCTTCATGACCTCGCCGGACGGCCGCATGAGCCCGTTCCAGCAGGCGCAGATGTTCAGCCTGCAGGACGAGAACATCCACAACATCGCCGTGGTCGGCGTGTTCGACGATTGCCAGGACATCGTGAAAGCCGTGTCCAACGACCTGGCCTTCAAGCGTCAGTACAAGATCGGCACGGTCAACTCGATCAACTGGGCGCGGCTGATGGCGCAGGTGGTTTATTACTTCGCCGGCTACTTCCAGGCGACCAAGACGAACGCCGAAAAAGTCAGCTTTACCGTGCCTTCGGGTAATTTCGGCAACGTCTGCGCCGGCCATGTGGCGCGCAGCATGGGCTTGCCCATAGCCCAGCTGGTGGTCGCCACCAACGAAAACGACGTGCTCGACGAGTTCTTCCGCACCGGCGTTTACCGCGTGCGCAGCAGTGCCGATACGCATGAAACCTCCAGCCCGTCGATGGACATTTCCAAGGCCTCGAATTTCGAGCGTTTTGTGTTTGACCTGCTGGGCCGCGATGGCGGCAAGACGCGCTCGCTGTTTCATGACCAGCTGTCCAGCCAGGGCAGTTTTGAGCTGGGCGCGGACCCGGCCTTCTCGCAGGCCACGCAGCGCTACGGTTTTGTCAGCGGCAAGAGCGTTCACGCCGACCGGCTGGCGACGATTCGGGACACGTGGCAGCGCTTTGGCACCATGATCGACACCCACACCGCTGATGGCCTGAAGGTCGCGCGTGCGCACCTGCAGCCGGGCGTGCCGATG
The DNA here is from genome assembly GCA_039925285.1 of Polaromonas sp. Classification (GTDB taxonomy): domain Bacteria; phylum Pseudomonadota; class Gammaproteobacteria; order Burkholderiales; family Burkholderiaceae_C; genus Polaromonas. The sequence continues at coordinate 81 of JBDSZF010000237.1, read as the reverse complement.
GTGGTGCTGGAGACTGCCTTGCCGATCAAGTTTGCCGAGACGATTGAAGAGGCGCTGGGCCGCCTGCCCGACCGCCCGGCG
>JBDSZF010000236.1:0-3109 GCA_039925285.1 Polaromonas sp. | reverse complement strand
CTAAAGCCATTATTCGCTTGTAAATGCCGTGGGCGGCGGTCGGCCCGGGCTATTTGCCCATGGCGCTGGCGAGTTGTTTTTCAATTTCCTGCGCGCTGATGGCGCCGGGAACGCGCGTGCCGTCGGCAAAGAACACCGTCGGCGTGCCGGTGATCTTGTGCTTCTTGCTGAAAGCCAGGTTGCGTTCCAGCGCGGCCGTGTCGCAGCTGGCCTTGGCGGCGGGCTGGTCGCGCACCATCCAGTCGAGCCAGGCCTTGCCCTTGTCCTTGGCGCACCAGATGTTTTTGGATTTCTCGACCGAATCCGGACTCAGGATGGGAATCAGGAAGGTGTGAATCGTCACGTCGTTGATCTTTTGCAGATCGCGCTCGAAGCGTTTGCAGTAACCGCAGTTGGGGTCTTCAAAGACAGCGAGCTTGCGTTTGCCATTGCCGCGCACCTGGGTGAAAGCGTCTTTCAGGGGCAGGGCGGAAAAGTCGATGGCGCTGAGTTTCTCGACGCGTTCCTCGGTCAGGTTGCGCTTGGCCTTGGTGTCAATCAGGTTGCCCTGCAGCAGGAAGTTGCCTTCGGCATCGGTGTAGAAAATGTCGCTGTCATTGACGCGGATTTCATACAGCCCGTTCATCGGCGTCTTGCTGACTTCATCGATTTTTGACAGCGCCGGCAGGCGTTCGGCCAGGTTTTTTCGAATCACCGCCTCCTGCGCGAAGGCCGAACCCAGGCTGCAGGCCAGCAGGCTGGCCAGTCCTGCAAGCCTGATGCTGGCAGTCAATTGATGTAGTTTCATGGTCTTCCTGGTTTCTCAACAAATTTTCTGAAATTTCAAATCACAGGCCGGCGGCCTGCCGCGCCACCCAGCGCTTGAGCAGGCTGCTGCGCGCAAAGCCTTTCATGCCCCAGTTGCGCAGCGTCTGCCAGCGCTCATCGGTCTGGGCGAACAGGCCGTGCAGCCCGTCGGTCACTGCGCCCATGGCAGCCACATCGGCCTTGCGTGCCCGTTCGTAGCGCCGCAGCAGTTTCTCATCGCCCAGGGCGCGCCAGTATTCGCGCTGCCCCAGCACGCCGGCCAGGCAAGCCGCATCGGCCAGACCCAGGTTCAGGCCCTGGCCCGACAGCGGATGCACCGTGTGGGCCGCATCGCCGGCCAGTGCCCAGCCGGTGCCTACCCAGTGGTCGGCATTGGACAGCGCCAGCGGCCAGCTGGCGCGCTCGCTCGTCAATTGCAAATGGCCCGCCTCATAGCCGCAAATGGCTTGCAAGGCGGCACAAAATTCTTCAGGCAGCATTTTCTCCAGCGCCTCGGCGCGCCCCACAGAGACAGACCACACCAGCGCGACAGAGTTCCCGTCGCTGCCGCAAAGCGGCAGCAGCGCCACGATGTCACCGCCCACAAACCACTGGCGTGCCACGCCCTGATGGGGCAGGCTGGAATCGAGCCGGGCGGCAATGGCTTTTTGCGGATAGGGCTTGACGGTCCACTGCACGCCAAATTCATCGCGGCTGCTGCTTTTCTTGCCTTCGCAGATCACGCTGAGCGCCGCCTTGACCGGCGCCGCCACGATCTCGATTTGCGGCTGGTAGCGCACCGCCTGGATCAGCTGCTGCTCCAGCGCGGGCACGTCCACGATCCAGGCCAGGGCGTCCTGTGCCACGCTGTCGGCGGTGAAGTCAAGCCGGCCGCCGCCGTCGCCCCAGACCTGCATTTCCCTGACTGGCGTCGCAAACGGGGCATCGGGCCAGATCCGCAAGGTTTCCAGCAGCTCGCGGGACGCGCTGTTCAGTGCGTAGGCTCGCACATCGGCGGCGGGCGGCTCGGCCCTTGCCGGGCGGGGCCGGCTGACCAGCGCCACGCGCAAACGCTCGCGCGCCAGCAACAAGGCCAGAGTGCGGCCCACCACGCCGTCGCCGCGAATACAGACATCAAAGGTTTTGGACATGCCCCATTTTAGGAGTGAGTGCAAAATTAGCGCTTTGAGGAATCACAGGTTTCCTCAAAGCCTATCAACAAGGACTGGACAAGAAGTGAGCGATTCATTGAACGAGACCCGGGCAGGCACGGCAGTTGGTGCGTCTGTCGATGCGCCTGCTGACCTGGCGGCGCTCATTTCGCGCCTGTTTGTGTATCCGGTCAAGTCCTGCGCTGGCGTTCGGGTAGAGCAGGCCCTGCTGACCGAAACCGGGCTGGAATTTGACCGCGCCTGGATGGTGGTGGACAGCAAGGGCGAATTTCTGACCCAGCGCGAGATGCCGCGCATGGCGCTGATCCAGCCGCAGCTTAAAACTTACGAGATGGTGCTGCGCGCGCCCGGCATGCTGGCCCTGCATATTGCGCTCGACCAAGTGGAATCCCCTATGCAGGCGCGGATCTGGAACGACGAGGTGGCGGCCTACGACATGGGGCCGATCGCCGCCCAGTGGTTCAGCGACTTTCTGGGCGTTGCTGCGCGCCTGGTGCGTTTTGATCCGGAACACAAACGAGTCAGCAGCCCGCAATGGACGGGCGGAATCGAGGCGCTGAACCAGTTCAGCGACGGTTATCCGGTGCTGGTCATCAGCGAAGCGTCGCTTGAGCAGTTCAATGAAAAGCTGATGGCCCAGGGTCATGCCGCTGTCGGCATGGAGCGCTTTCGGCCCAACATCGTGCTGGCTCATCCGGCGGACGGCCCCGAACTGGCGCCGCATGACGAAGACCGGCTGGCTCTGCTGCAGATCGGCACCGAACAAGGCCCGGTGCAGCTCAAGCCGGTCAAGCCCTGCCCGCGCTGCCCGATTCCCAATATTGACCCGGCGACCGCCCTCAGCAGCACCGAGGTCGGCGACCTGCTGCAGAGCTACCGCCAGGATGCGCGCGTCAGTGGCGCGGTGACCTTTGGCATGAATGCCATCGTGCTTGCCGGCGCGGGCCGCCTGCTCAAGGTCGGCCAGCCTGTGGGCGCCCACTACCGGTTTGATTGATCCCCTCCCGTATCGAATACACTTCCATCCCTGTTTTTGAAGGTTTGTCATGAGTTTGAAGTGCGGCATCGTTGGCTTGCCTAACGTCGGAAAATCCACCCTGTTTAACGCGTTGACCAAAGCGGGCATCGCGGCGGAAAACTACCCTTTTTGC
>JBDSZF010000235.1:0-13725 GCA_039925285.1 Polaromonas sp. | reverse complement strand
TCGCTGGGCGCGATATCGACGCGCCGCTGATCGGCCGAACCGTCGAAGGCATTGCCGACATCCGCACCAGCAGCGAAGGCCGGGAGGGCGTTCAGTCCTTCCTGCAAAAGCGCAAGCCTTCGTGGCTGGCCTGAACGCCTGAAAGGGCTCCACCATGCAGGCACTCGATACCGCCCAACTGATTGCGCTGGCTGGCGCGCTGGGATGGGCCAGCGGCGTGCGTCTGTATCTGGTGGTGCTGCTGACGGGTCTGGCCGGCTTCATGGGCTGGGTGCAGTTGCCGCAGGGCCTGCACCTGCTGGCGCATCCGGTCGTGCTGGGCGCCAGCGGCTTCATGGTGTTTGTCGAGTTTTTTGCCGACAAGATTCCGGGACTCGATTCGCTCTGGGACGTGGTGCATACCGTCATCCGCATCCCGGCCGGCGCGGCGCTGGCAGCCGGTGTTTTTGGCGCCGACAGCAGCACCATGGGGCTGGTGGCAGCCTTGATGGGCGGCACGCTGGCCGCGACCAGCCATGCGGCCAAGGCCACCAGCCGCGCCGCCATCAATACATCGCCCGAGCCTTTCAGCAATATCGGCACTTCTCTCGTCGAAGACAGTGTGGTTCCGGCCGGCTTGTGGCTGGCGATTGCGCATCCTTTTGTCTTTATTCCCCTGCTGGCGCTGGTCCTGATTCTCAGTATCTGGCTGATCCGCGTCTGCTGGCGGTTTTTGACCCAGCTGCTGGCGCGCGTGACGCGCATTTTCAGCGGCAAGCCTGATCCGGGGCTGCCGCCCGCTTTTTCCCTGAAGTCCCCTTTCTCAAAGAATGACCCCCATGTTTAAAAAAATCCTGATTGCAAACCGGGGCGAGATTGCCTGCCGCGTAGCCGCCACCGCCCGCCGCCTGGGCCTGAAGACCGTGGCCGTGTATTCGGACGCCGATGCCGACGCCAAGCATGTGAGCTTTTGCGACGAATCCGTCCACATCGGCGGCAGTGCGCCCAGGGACAGCTACCTGCGCTGGGAAAAGATCATTGACGCAGCCAAGGCCACCGGTGCCGAGGCGATCCACCCGGGCTACGGTTTCCTGAGCGAGAACGAGGAATTCGCAAAAGCCTGCGCCGATGCCGGGCTGGTGTTCATCGGCCCGCCGGCGTCGGCCATCAAGGCCATGGGCCTGAAGGCTGAATCGAAACAGCTGATGGAAAAGGCCGGCGTTCCGCTGGTGCCCGGCTACCACGGCGCCGACCAGGACCCGGTGATGCTCAAGCACGAGGCGGACCGCATCGGTTACCCGGTCTTGATCAAGGCCAGCGCGGGCGGCGGTGGCAAGGGCATGCGCGCGGTGGACAAGACCGAGGATTTCGCGGCGGCGCTGGCATCCTGCAAGCGCGAAGCCATCAACAGTTTTGGTAACGACACCGTGCTGGTTGAAAAATACGCCCAGCGCCCGCGCCACATCGAGATCCAGGTGTTTGGCGACATGCACGGCAACTATGTGTACCTGTTCGAGCGCGACTGCTCGGTGCAGCGACGCCACCAGAAGGTGCTCGAAGAAGCCCCGGCGCCCGGCCTGTCGCCCGAGATGCGTCAGCAGATGGGGCTGGCCGCCGTGGCGGCTGCGCGTGCGGTCAACTACGTCGGCGCCGGCACGGTGGAATTCATCGTCGAGCAGCGCACTGATGGCAGCATGAACTTTTTCTTCATGGAAATGAACACCCGCCTGCAGGTCGAGCATCCGGTGACTGAAGCCATCACCGGGCTCGATCTGGTCGAGTGGCAACTGCGCGTCGCCTCGGGCGAACCGCTGCCGCTGGCGCAGGATCAGCTGAAGATCAACGGCCACGCCATCGAGGCGCGTATCTGCGCCGAAAATCCGGACAACAATTTCCTGCCCACCACCGGCACGCTGCATGTCTACGACAAGCCGGTGTGCACGGCGTTTGAACGCGCGGACTTGAGCAACGCGGGCATTGCGGTGCGCATCGATGACGGCGTGCGCCAGGGTGACACGATTTCGCCGTTTTACGACTCGATGGTCGCCAAGCTGATCGTGCACGGCCAGACGCGTGAAGAAGCGCTGGCCCGCATGGACGAGGCGCTGGCGCAGACCCGCATCGTCGGGCTGGCTACCAATGTGCAGTTCCTGCGCTACGTGGTGCGCAGCCCGTCGTTTGCGCAGGCGAATCTCGACACGGCGCTGATCCCGCGCGAAGAAGCGGTGCTGTTCAGGCAGGAGCCGGTCGGCTTGCCGATGGCCGCTGCCAGCGCGATTGCCCAGACGCTGCTGGGCGAACAAGCCAGCGAGGGCAGCGACCCGTTCAGCCGCCGCGATGGCTGGCAGACGCATGGCGTGACGCAGCGGCCGTTCGAGTTCGACTTCTACGGCGAACCGGCGAAAGCCACCTTGACCTATGGGCATGGCGGCGGCTTGCAATTGACGGTCGGCGAGGTGTCGGGACCGCTGGTGTTTGCCCAAAGCGCACAGGGCATCGACATCCAGTTCGCCGGCCAGCGCCTGAGGGCAACGGTCTATACCCGGGGCGAGGTCGACCATGTCTTTACCGCCAGGGGCGCAACCCAGATCACGGCGATTGACCTGCTGGCCCACGCCGGCGAGAGCCACTCCGAAGGCGGGCGCCTGACCGCGCCCATGCCCGGCAAGATTTTGTCGTTCTCGGTCAAGGCCGGCGACAAGGTCAGCAAGGGCCAGCCGCTGGCGGTGATGGAGGCGATGAAAATGGAGCACACGATTGCCGCACCGGCCGACGGCGTGGTCGAGGAGCTGATGTACGCGCCGGGCGACCAGGTCACCGAGGGGTCAGAGTTGCTTAAGATCGCTGTTTGAAACTTTTCTGAAAGCCTGGATGCGCATCAGTTTTTGCTGCACCGACACCAAAGCCCAGCCTTGGCTGGAAGGCCTGCGAGCCGCTTTTCCCGGCGCGGACGTAGAGGTCTGGTCAGCGGGCGCTGCGCCTGCCGACTATGCCGTGGTCTGGGCACCGCCGCAGCAGTTTATGGACGAGCAGACGCAACTCAAGGGCCTGTTCAACATCGGCGCTGGCGTCGATGCCTTGCTCAAGCTGCGTCTGCCGCCCGGTGTGCCTGTGGTGCGGCTCGATGATGCCGGCATGTCGGTGCAGATGGCTGAATATGTGTGCCATGCGGTGATCCGCCATTTTCGGGAATTTGACGGCTACGGCGCCGATGCGGCGCAAGGCAAATGGTCGTACCGCAAGCCGCGCCTGCGCACCGATTTTTCGGTCGGCGTGATGGGGCTGGGCGTGCTGGGCGAGCGCGTCGGCCGGACGCTGGCGCAGTTTGAGTTTCCGGTGGTGGGCTGGAGCCGGACTGCAAAGTTCATTCCCGGTGTGCAGTGCTTTTCGGGCGAATCCGGCTTCAATGATTTCCTGGCCGCCAGCCGCATCCTGGTCTGCCTGCTGCCGCTGACGCCTGACACCGACAACATCATGTGCCAGGGCACGCTGGCCCGCCTGCAGCCGGGCGGCTATGTCATCAACGTGGCGCGCGGCAGCCACCTGGTGGACGACGATTTGATCGCGCTGATTGACAGCGGACATCTCGCGGGCGCCACGCTCGATGTGTTTCGCACCGAGCCGCTGCCGGCGGCGCATCCGTTCTGGACCCACCCGAAAATCACCGTAACGCCGCATACCTCGGCCCGCACGCTGCGCGAAGAAAGCATTGCGCAGATTGCAGGCAAGATCGCTGCGCTCCAGCGCGGCGAAGCGGTGGCCGGCGTTGTTGATCCGGCGCGCGGCTATTGACCCTTCCCATTCGCGCCTTTTCATCCAGGCTGCGTCGTCTGATATCCCCTTTGCTTGTACGGGGATCAGTAAGCGATGGGTAAGCGCATGGTAAGTACATCGTAAGAAGTCCCGCTTACTCTCCGGCTCAGCGCATTTTTATTATTACCAGGAGACAACGCTATGGATGATGATTTGGTTCAACGGATTGCGAGCCATCCGAAATACCGGGAGCTTAGAGCCAAGCGCACCGGCTATGGCTGGTGGCTCACGCTGGCGATGATGGTCGTGTACTACGGTTTCATCTTGCTGGTGGCCTTTAACAAGCCGTTTCTCTCGCAGCGCATGGGCGAGGGCGTCATGACCATTGGCGTTCCCATCGGCTTTGGCGTCATTGTTTTCACGATCGTGATCACTGCCATTTACGTCAAGCGCGCCAACAAGGAGTTTGACGACCTGACGGCAGATATCACCAAGGCGGTGCTCAAATGAATTACAAATCTGAAACTATGCGGCGCATCGTGACGCTGCTGGCCTTGTTTGGCGTATCGGCTGCGGCCTGGTCTGCCGGTGCAGATCTGGGCCAGGCTGAAAAGCAGGCCACCAACTGGACAGCCATCGGCATGTTTGGCGGTTTTGTGGTGTTGACACTGTTCATCACCAAGTGGGCCGCGTCCAAGACCAAATCGGCTGCTGACTTCTACACCGGCGGCGGCGGCATCACCGGCTTTCAGAATGGCCTGGCGATTGCGGGCGACTACATGTCGGCCGCTTCCTTCCTGGGTATTTCAGCGGCCGTGATGGCCAGCGGCTTTGATGGCCTGATCTACTCCATCGGCTTTCTGGTCGGCTGGCCGGTCATCACCTTCCTGATGGCCGAACGCCTGCGCAACCTGGGCAAGTTCACCTTTGCCGACGTGGCCGCTTTCCGCTTCAAGCAGGCGCCGGTCCGCATTTTTGCGGCCTCGGGCACGCTGGTCGTGGTGGCTTTCTACCTGATTGCCCAGATGGTCGGTGCGGGTCAGCTGATCAAGCTGCTGTTCGGTCTGGAATACTGGATCGCGGTGGTCATCGTCGGTACGCTGATGATGGTTTACGTGCTGTTCGGCGGCATGACGGCCACGACCTGGGTGCAGATCATCAAGGCTTGCCTGCTGCTGGGCGGCGCGAGTTTCATGGCGGCCATGGTGCTCTGGCACTTCGGTTTCAGCCCTGAAGCGATGTTTGCCGGCGCGGTGAAGATCAAGACCGATCTCGCGCTGAAGGACGGCAAGACCGCCGAGGCCGCAGCGGCGATCGGCCAGTCCATCATGGGCCCCGGTAACTTCGTCAAGGACCCGATCTCGGCCATCTCTTTCGGCATGGCGCTGATGTTCGGCACCGCCGGCCTGCCACACATCCTGATGCGCTTCTTCACCGTGCCCAGCGCCAAGGAAGCGCGCAAGTCGGTGATGTGGGCAACCGGCTGGATCGGCTACTTCTACCTGCTGACCTTCATCATCGGTTTTGGCGCCATCACCTTCGTGCTGACCAATCCGTCCTTCCTGGACGCCAAGGGCGGCCTGATGGGCGGCGGCAACATGGCGGCCATTCACCTGGCCAATGCAGTGTGCGGCAACGTGTTCCTGGGCTTCATCTCGGCTGTGGCGTTTGCCACCATCGTCGCCGTGGTGGCGGGCCTGACGCTGTCGGGTGCTTCTGCTGTCTCGCATGACCTGTATGCCACCGTGATCAAAAAGGGCAAGGCTGACAGCGCTTCGGAGCTGCGGATCTCGAAAATCACCACCCTCGCACTGGGCATCATTGCCGTGGTGCTGGGGATTGCCTTCGAGAAGCAGAACATCGCCTTCATGGTGTCGCTGGCCTTTGCGATTGCGGCTTCGGCCAACTTCCCGGTGCTGTTCATGTCGGTGCTGTGGAAAGACTGCACGACGCGCGGCGCGGTGATTGGCGGCTTCCTGGGCCTGATCTCCTCGGTGGCGCTGACGGTGGTGTCGCCTTCCGTGTGGGAAGCCACGCTGGGCAACCCCAAGGGCTCGGCATTGTTCCCTTATGCTTCTCCGGCCTTGTTCTCCATGACCATCGGCTTCGTCGGTATCTGGCTGTTCTCCATTCTGGACAACAGCAAGCAGGCCAAAATCGACCGCGATGGCTTCCTGGCGCAACAGGTGCGTTCCGAGACCGGGATCGGCGCTGCGGGTGCATCGGGACACTGATGTTGTCTGTTTGTCAGGGGCGGGCCGCCCGGCCCGCCTTGCAATAAGCTGAAAGGACTGCAGGATTCAATTGCCTGCAGTCCTTTTTTCATGGGAAACCCGCTGTGCCGGATAATTTTTCAGATCATTTCTCTTTTGATTCGCCCCCTTTTGACTGCCTGAGCCCTGAGCAAAGGGCGCTGGTGCAAGGCAGCTTGAGCCGGGTGTCTTTCCCGAAGGATGCCATGATCCTGACGCCTGACAGGGACCCGGACCATGTCTATGTGCTGATCAGGGGCCATGTGCAGCAGCTAGAGGCCGGCGAGGTGGTGACCGTGTACGGTCCGCCGGACTTTTTTGCCTTTCGTTCCGTGATGGCCGGCCGCGCCAGCGGCGTGCTGCAAGCCCTGAACGAGGTGGATGCCTGGCAGATGCCCGCTGCCACGGCGCGCGCCCTGATTGCGGGCAACGCGCTGTTCAGCGCCATGGTGTTTGCCGATCTGTCGCGCCGGCTCTCGGCGGTGGCGGAAAACCGCAAGAGCCGGGAATTCTTGTCGCTGATGATGGCGCGGCTCCGCAATGCTTTCATCCGCAAGCCCTTTTTTGTCGATGGCGGACTGGACCTGGTGTCGGTCTGCCGGCTGATGTCCGCGCAGGGACTGAGCAATGCGCTGGTGCGCGACAGGCAGGGCGGCGTGGAGCGCATTGGCATGTTCACCACCACCGATCTGCGCGATGCCCTGCTGCTTGAAGTGGCGCCCCATGAACTGGCGGTGCGTGACGTCGCGCAGTTCAAGCTGGTTTCATTGCCGGCAGATGCCGAACTGTCGGAAGCCCTGCTGGCGATGATTCGTCACCGCGTCCATCGGGTGCTGGTCATGGAGGGCGATGAGATCCTGGGCGTTCTGAGCCAGCTCGACCTGATGAGTTTTGTCTCCAACCATTCCTACCTGATTGCGCTGCAGGTCGAGCAGGCGGGTTCGATGGAGGAGCTCAAGCTGGCCGCCTTGCAGATGGATGGCCTGATTGCGCTGCTGCACAGCGGGGGGGCCCGGGTCGAGCTCATTTCCAGCCTCGTGAGCGAACTCAATGGCCAGATTTTTTCGCGGCTGTGGTCTTTGGTGGCGCCGGCCGAACTGGTTCGCAACAGCTGCCTGATCGTGATGGGCAGCGAAGGGCGGGGCGAGCAGATTCTCAAGACCGACCAGGACAATGGGCTGCTGCTGCGCGATGGCTATGAATGCGCCGAACTGGGCCAGAGCGTGCAGCGTTTCAACCAGGGCCTGACGGCGTTCGGCTACCCACCGTGTCCGGGCAACATCATGGTGACCCATCCGCTCTGGTGCCAGCCGCTGGCCGGCTTTCAGGACAGCATCCTGCAGTGGCTGTATGGGGCTGATGCCGATGGACCGATGAATCTGGCTATCTTCATGGATGCGCGGGCGGTGGCGGGCGATGCCTTGCTGCTCGGTCAGGCCCGGGACTATGCGCACAGCAGCATGGCCGGCAGTGACGCGTTCTTCGCCCGCTTTGTCGCGGCCATCGAGCAGTTCAGCGAACCCGGAGGCTGGTGGGCCCGCCTGGCCACGCTGCGCGGACGCGAAGAGCAGGTGTTTGACCTCAAGAAACTGGGCACCTTTCCCATCGTGCATGGCGTGCGTGCGCTGGCGCTTGAGCATCGGATCGATGAGGTCGGCACGGCAGCGCGCCTGCAGGTGCTGGTGAACCGCCAGCAGATTCAGCCAGATCTGGCCCGCGACCTGATCGATGCGCTGCATTTTCTGATGAGCCTCAAGCTCAGGAACAATCTGCGTCAAAGGCAACTGGGCCAGGCGCTTGACAACCTGTCGCAGCTCTCAAGCCTGGGAACGCTGGACCGTGACCTGCTGAAGGATTCGCTGGCCATCATCAAGCGGTTCAGGGTGTTCCTGCGCCTGCACTTCAAACTTGAAACGTGATGCTGGAGGGGCCGCCCACGCGGTGGAACATCGCGTCCGCCAGGCGCCGCTTTTTGCGATACTAAAGGCTATCCAAGGAAACAGCCATGAAACTCCCCAGCAAAGTCAAACTCGTCGATGTCGGTCCGCGTGACGGCCTGCAAAATGAAAAGCAGCCGGTGCCCGCAGCGGTCAAGATCGAACTGGTTCACCGCCTGCAGGACGCCGGCCTGAAAAACATTGAAGTCACCAGCTTTGTGTCGCCCAAATGGGTGCCGCAGATGGCCGACAACACCGAGGTGATGGCCGGCATCCGCCGCCAGCCGGGCGTGTGCTATTCGGTGCTGACGCCCAATATGCAGGGCTTCGAAGCGGCGCTCGATTCGCGTCCCGACGAGATTGTTGTTTTTGGCGCCGCGAGCGAGGCCTTCAGCCAGCGCAACATCAACTGCTCGATTGCCGAAAGCATCGAACGCTTTCGCCCGGTGGTCGAGGTAGCGCGCGCCCGGGGCATCCATGTGCGGGGCTCGATGTCATGCGCCGTAGGCTGTCCGTACGAAGGCGAGATTGCGCCCGCGCGCGTCGAGATGCTGGCCCGCCTCATGAAGGACATTGGCGTTCAGCATGTGGGCGTGGCCGACACCATCGGCGTGGGCACGCCGCTCAAAGTGCAGCGCGCGCTGGAGGCCACCTTGCGGCACTTCGACATCAATGACATCTCGGGTCATTTCCACGACACCTACGGCCAGGCGCTGGCCAATACCCTGGCCAGCCTGGAAATGGGTGTGTGGCAGTTTGACACGTCGGTGGCGGGCCTGGGCGGCTGCCCCTATGCCAAGGGCGCCACCGGCAATGTGGCCACCGAAGACGTGGTGTACCTGCTGCACGGCCTGGAAATAGAAACCGGCATTGACCTGGACCAGCTGATTGACGCCGGTCAATTCATCAGCGATTTCCTGGGCCGCAGATCCGGTTCCCGCGCCGCCACGGCCCTGCTGAACAAAAGGGCGGGTTGAGCATGTGCGGTGCTGAAGTCATCACGCTGCCCGACGGTGTTCAGCGCGTCGCTGCCCTGCTGCAAGCCAGCGGCCATCCCCATGCCCCCGTCATGCTCGATGACGCTGCGCGCACGGCGCAGCAGGCGGCAGACGCGCTGGGGGTTTCGGTGGGCCAGATTGCCAAGAGCATTGTGTTCCGGCGCAAGTCCGACGATGTAGCCGTGCTGGTGGTGACCTCCGGTGACCAGCGCGTTGATGAAAAGAAAGTGGAGGCACTGGTTTGCGACGGCAGGCGGCTGGGGCGGGCCGATGCGGCGTTTGTCAAAGCGCGAACCGGTTTTTCGATTGGCGGCGTGGCACCGCTCGCCCATGCCACGCCTGTGCTCATCCTGATCGACCGGTCGCTGTTCCGTTTTGAGGAACTGTGGGCGGCCGCCGGCCATCCGCATGCGGTGTTCAGGCTCTCGCCCCAAGCGCTTGAGCGCCTGACGCAGGGGGCGGTAGCCGATCTGGCGCTGGCTGTGGACGAAGAAAAACGGGCTCTGCAGCGCGCCATCACCCTGGTCACCCTGCGCGCGCAAACGGTGCATGCCGCCGCCGATGTTCCATCGCCCTGCATTTCAATTTGCCGCATGAATGCCACGACGGATCTGTGCGAAGGCTGCTTTCGCACGCGCAGCGAGATTGCCGGCTGGAGCGGTGCGAATGACGACAGCAAGCGGGCCCTCTGGCGCGTCATTGAGCAGCGCATGCAGGCCTTGCAGGCCTGAGGCAATGGCTGGCCGCTGGAGCCCCTGACGCTGCCAGGCTCGGCATCCGGGGTTCAATGCCTGGCAAAGCGGGCCGCAGGCGGTGCAGCCGGCAAGACCGATAAGGAGGCGCTATAGTGTTCACAGGACTTGCTGCGCAGCGGCTGCTTGCCCTCTTCGCAAGCGGCTGGCTGCTGTTCAATTTTCCCTTGCTGGGCCTGTGGGACCGCAACGCCACACTGTTCGGCATTGCGCTGTTTCCCGCCGCCCTGTTCATTCTCTGGGCGCTGCTGATTGCCGTGCTGGCCTGGCAGATGGAGCGGCCCGGTCAGACCGATCCGGACGACTAGCCATGCTCTCGCCCGCCGTGGTCATCGGCGCCTCGTTTGCCTACCTGCTGCTGCTGTTTGCGGTGGCCTATTACGGCGACAGGCGGGCGGCCCAGGGGCGATCGATCATCGCGAATCCCTGGACTTATGCGCTGTCGCTGGGCGTGTACTGCAGCGCCTGGACCTACTTTGGCAGCGTCGGCCGGGCGGCGTCTAGCGGGGTGTGGTTTCTGCCGATCTACCTCGGGCCGACGCTGGCCATGGCGCTGGGCTGGATGGTGCTGCGCAAGATGATCCGCATTGCCAAGGCCTACCGCATCACCTCGATTGCCGACTTCATCGGCAGCCGCTATGGCAAAAGCCCCCTGCTGGCAGGACTGGTGACGCTGATTGCGGTGGTCGGCATCGTTCCGTATATTGCGCTGCAGCTCAAGGCCGTCTCGGCCGGCTACGCGCTGCTGACCACGCCCCATGGCGCGGCCGCATCTGCGCCGCTGCCCTGGAGCCGCGACAGCGCCTTTTATGTCGCGCTGGTGCTGGCCGGTTTCACCATGATGTTTGGTGCGCGCCATCTGGACGCCACCGAGCGGCACGAGGGCATGGTGGCGGCCATCGCCTTCGAGTCGGTGGTCAAGCTGGTGGCTTTCCTGGCGGTGGGCCTGTTTGTGGTCTATGGCCTTTTTGATGGCCTGGCTGATCTGTTTGCGCGGGCCCAGGCTGTGCCGGCGCTGCACAGCCTGCTGCGGCTGGAGCAAGGCGGCCGTTTTGCCTGGACCCAATGGTTCGCCCTGATCCTGCTGTCGATGCTGTCGGTGTTGTTCCTGCCGCGTCAGTTCCAGCTCATGGTGGTCGAAAACGTGCGCGAAAGCCATCTGCGCCGCGCCGTCTGGGTGTTTCCGCTTTACCTGCTGCTGATCAACCTGTTCGTGCTGCCGATTGCGCTGGGCGGGCTGCTGTACTTTGGCAGCGTGCCGATGAATGCCGAGAACTTCGTGCTGTCGCTGCCGCTGGCCGCCGGGCAGCACACGCTGGCGCTGTTCGTGTTCATCGGCGGTCTGTCGGCGGCCACCGGCATGGTGATTGTCGAGACCATTGCCGTGTCCACCATGGTCAGCAACGAGCTGGTGCTGCCGCTGCTGCTGCGCTCACGCTTCTTTCACGGCGGCGCCGGGCATGACCTGAGTCCGGTGCTGCTGGGCATCCGGCGCGCCGCCATCCTGGGCGTTCTGGTGCTGGGCTATGTCTACTTTCACCTGGCGGGCGAGGCCTATGCGCTGGCCAGCATCGGACTCATCAGCTTTGCCGCAGTGGCCCAGTTTGCGCCGGCCGTGCTGGGCGGGCTGTACTGGAAGGGCGGCACCCGGCGCGGCGCGCTGGCCGGTCTGCTGGCGGGTTTCCTGATGTGGGCCTACACGCTGATGCTGCCGTCGATAGCCAAGTCGGGCTGGCTGGGCACCGATTTCATGACGTTCGGCCCCTGGGGGCTGGCGCTGCTGCGGCCCGAGCAGCTGCTCGGCCTGCAAGGCCTGGACGGGCTCACGCACGCGCTGTTCTGGAGTTTGCTCGTCAATGTGAGCGCCTATGTAGGGCTGTCGCTGTGGCGCGCGCCTTCGGGGCAGGAGGCCAGTCAGGCGCTGCTGTTTGTCGATGTGTTTCACCGCACGGCCGCTTCGAGTCCGGTGTTCTGGCGTGGCCAGGCCAACGTGCCCGACCTGCTGCGCCTGTGCGAGCGCTTCATGGGCGCGGCCAAGGCCAGGGCCTTGTTTGAGGCCTACGCCCGCCAGGCCGGTGTGCATGAGGTAGAGAGCATCCGTCCCGATGCGCGGCTGGTGCAGTTTGTCGAAACCCAGCTGGCCGGCGCGGTCGGCAGCGCCTCGGCGCGGGTGCTGGTGGCCTCGGTGGCCGAAGAAGAGGTGCTGACGCCCGAGGACGTGCTGCGCATCCTCGATGAAGCCTCGCAAATCCGCGCCTACTCGCGCGAACTCGAAGACAAGTCGCGCTCGCTGGAGCAGGCCACGGCCGGTTTGCGCCAGGCCAATGAGCAGCTCAAGAGCCTGGACCGGCTCAAGGACGATTTCATGTCCTCGGTCACGCACGAGCTGCGCACGCCGCTGACCTCGATTCGCGCGCTGGCCGAACTGATACGCGACGACGCCGACATGGCGCCAGAGCAGCGCCAGCATTTTGTGGCGATCATCGTGTCCGAGACCGAGCGCTTGAGCCGGCTGGTCAATCAGGTGCTGGACCTGGCAAAAATCGAATCGGGCAACGCCGAGTGGCACAACAGCGAGGTGGACATGGGCGCGCTGCTGGGCCGCGCGGTGGAGACCACGGCCGAGCTGTTCCATGAGCGGCAGTGCGAGGTGCAGCTGCGCCTGCTGCCGCAGCTGCGCACGCTGCGGGCCGACCCCGACCGCTTGACGCAGGTGGTGCTGAACCTGCTGTCGAACGCCGCCAAGTTTGTGCCGGTGCCTGGTGGCCGGGTGGTGGTCAGCCTGGCCAGCGATGTCAGCGGCCTGACCGTGCGCGTGCAGGACAATGGCCAGGGCGTGCCGGCAGCGCAGCAGGGGCTGATCTTCGAGCGCTTTCGCCAGGGCGCAGGCGGCGTCAACCGGCCGCAGGGCACCGGCTTGGGCCTGCCGATCAGCCGCCAGATCGTGGAACACTTTGGCGGGCGATTGTGGCTGGAGTCCGGCAGCGGGCAGGGCGCCTGCTTTTCGTTTCACCTGCCCTGGGCCGCTCCCGTGCCTGACGCGGCCCATCCCCATGAAGGAGACATGCCATGAGCCGAAAAATCCTGGTCGCTGATGACGAGCCCAACATCGTGATTTCGCTCGAATACCTGATGAAGCGCGAAGGCTACACCGTGCTGGTGGCGCGCGACGGCCAGGAGGCGCTCGACGCGATTGCCCGCGACCGCCCCGACCTGGTGCTGCTTGACGTGATGATGCCCAAAAAATCAGGCTTCGAGGTCTGCCAGGCGGTGCGCGCCAGCGAAGAACTGCAGGCCACCAAGATCCTGATGCTGACCGCCAAGGGCCGCGACACCGACCTGGCCAAGGGTCTTGCGCTGGGCGCCGATGCCTACATGACCAAGCCGTTTTCCACGCGCGAGCTGGTGCAGAAGGTCGCCGAGATGCTGGGCGCGCAGCCATGAAGCCCGATCGCCGGCTGATGCTGGCGATTGCCGCCGCGGCGCTGGCGCTGGCTGCCTGGCTGGGCCTGAGCATGGCGCTTATCTGGTCCACGCTGGCGCCGGTGCAGCGCGAAACCGTGGCTGCGCTGCTCGGTCCGCGCATCGCCTTGCTGGGAATGAGCTGGGTGCTGGCCGTCGTGGGGGCGGCCGCAGTGCTGCGCCTGCTGTTTCAGCGCTACGCCCATGCCCCGGGCCGGCTGCTGGAGGCGACCCGCGTGCTGCTGGCAAGCAATGGCGTCCAGCAGGTGATCCCGCAAGGCAGCGCGGAAATCCAGTCGCTGGCGGGCGCCATCAACGAACTGGCGGCCCAGCGCGACCGCCTGCGCGAGGACGTGGCGCAGCAGATTGCGCTGGCCAGCCGCGGCGTGCAGCAGGAAAAAGACCGCCTGGCCGCGCTGATGGCCGAGCTGACCGAGAGCGTCGTGGTCTGCAACCTCGACGGCCGCATCCTGCTCTACAACAGCCGCGCCCGGCTGCAGTTCCGCGCCCTGTCGCAGGCGCCCACGCTGGCCCAGGGGGCGGAGCTGATGGGCATAGGCCGCTCGATTTACGCCGTGTTCGACCGCCAGCT
>JBDSZF010000234.1:0-11424 GCA_039925285.1 Polaromonas sp. | reverse complement strand
CGTACTTTGCTGCTCTATTTGACTTTTCATTCCTGGGATCACCTCATGGAATTCATGCTTAAAACTCTCAGCCATAAACGTTCAGTAGCTCCCGATCTACGAACTAATTCAAATTGAGAATTGCTGCGGCGATCGTGTGAAGATTGCAAAACTTTGCATACTGGTCCAAGGCATGTGGAAATATCGCCCATGCGCTGGCATCGCGAGTTTTTTTTCACTACCGCAGGCTGTTTGGCTCAGTCGGCCAGACCGAAGTGTCGGCGCAAATGGATACCCAGCCAGATCCCCGGTAACGCCGCGGCAATCCATAACCAGCCGTGCAAACTGCCGGACGCCACGCCTGACACGAACGCCCCAATGTTGCAGCCGTAGGCTATGCGCGAGCCGTAGCCCAGCATCAAACCCCCGAGCAACGCCGCTGCAAGCGGGCGCAGCGCCAAGTCCCACTTTGGCGCGAAACGTCCCGCCAGGCACGCCGCACAAAGCGCCCCCAGCATGATGGAAAAGTCCATCATTGAGGTGGTGTCGTCCAGCACCCCGCCCCTGATCGCATCGCTTTGAAACCCGCCTTGCCAGAATGCACTGGAGCTTGGCTGCCAGCCTAGCCATTGAGCCGCCTTGGCGCCCCAAAGCGTGAATCCCCAAGTGATCGACCAGGGATGGCCAGCCATCAGCAAAGTCCATAGGTTTCCCAGCGCGAGCATCACTGCTGCTGCAACCCTGGGCCAGGGCCCCGACAAAATGGCATGAAACCGTCCCCGTGGGGATGTCGGCGCTGGGTCCGCAGGCGCTTGGATCGCTGGCCGAGCCAGCCGCTGCAGCATCACCGCCAGTAGTCCCATGAACCCCAGCTGGGCAGCCAGAGCTGTGCGCCAGCCCAGCACGTCGGCCAGCACCACGGACTCATGCGCTGGCAGATGCTGCCACCAACCCATGTGCAAGCTGGCCCAGAACGAGCCTGCGCAGGCGGCCCCCAGCACCACAAGCATGCGTAGACTGCCGCCGCCCACTGTGTATAAAGTGCCGGAGCCGCATCCGCCCGCAAGCTGCATGCCGACACCAAACAGAAAGGCCCCCGCAACCACCGACACGCTCACCGGAGCCCAAGCGCCGCTCACCGTCTGCCCCAGTGCGCTACCGCCAGCCAATACGGGTGCAAACAGTAGGCTCGTCAGAGCGAGCAGCAGAAGTTGGGCCTGAACGCCGCGCATGTCACGTGCAACAATCATGCGGCGGTAGGCGCTGGCAAAGCCAAAGGACGCGTGGTACAGCGTCAACCCCAGGAAAAGTCCACCCAACCAAAGCGCCACGGGTCGCCAACCGTCGTCACCGAGGTGCCAAGCCACCAGGATGAAGGTGGCAATGCCCATCGCCAAAGGCATCATCTGCCGCGTCACAGGCAGATCCGGTCGGACCGCTGCTTGTTCAGTCACTTACCGCGTCGCGCACGATGCGCTCGAAAACGGGGTCAAGCTCACGCGCCATGGCGTTGATTTTTTCAGATGGGTAGGGCGCAAAAACGGCACTCGGTGTGCGGTAAGTGAGGCTGGCGGTGCCATCAGGGTTTTCGGTCACGTACAGCCTGAGGGGCGCCTCGATGCCCGCGCTCACGCTGGCCTGCAACATACGCACCGCGTAATCGTTGCGAAATACCATCAACACCGTATTGCCAGGTATCTGAACACCCCGAGCGGCTGCGCCGGAGCTCGCGCTGGCAGTGGCGACCAAGCCCATTTTCTGTGCGCTGACGGCTGCTTCAACCCGTGCCACCAACGTTTTGAAGCCATGCCTGCTAGGCAGCGTGAACGTGCCCGGCAACGCTTGCGCTTGTGCAAAGCTGATGCTCGCCGACAACAGTGCGACAGCGAAAGCCAGTGTCCGTGTGATGGGGAAATTCAAGTGGTTCATGATCGATATTCCAGGTAATAAAGTGAATTGATTCGAGCTACCGCAATTCCTGCAGTCCAGAGTTTGCCGCTCGGCTTACGGCTGTCTGGCTTGCGCCAGCAGCGCGTTTACGCGCGCCATTTGCGCTTCAACCGAGATGGCTGTCCAACTGGTCAGTTCAAGCTGCCGGTCTTCAAACACATCCTCGCCGGGATGTTGTGCAGCCCAGGCTGCCACCGCGGCATCTCTATGTGCCAGCAGTGCTTTCATCTGCGGTCGAAAAAGGACAAACATGGCGCTGATCCACCGGTTCACCGGCCAGGAAGGCGCGGCATGATCAATCTTGAATCTTTCCAGCAGTTGAATCACGTCATGGGCCGAGTACCACGCCTCGTCTGTCACCCATCGATTGGTGGTGAACAAGCCAATCGGGTAACCATAGGCGTCCATCGATATGCCAATCAAATGCGACAACGCACTGCTGCCGCTGGGCCAGGGTTCGCTGGCTTCGTAAACCATGGGCCACATACCGGCTGGCATGCCGGGTTGGCGCACGAAGGTATGAAAGTGACCATGCTCGTCGGGCAAGCCGCGATGCGCATGGTAGTAATACTGCGCTTGCGTGTCGCGGTCAAATACGTCGTCATCGGGGTAGTGGTTCAACTCGATGAATTCGCCCTGGCCGCGCAGCACTTCACCTACGATATTAAGATCCGCCTTGCTCAGTACGCGATAACACTCGGCAATATCCTGGCCCGCGTCCCGCATGACGCTCAGTTCATCAAAGCTTAGCGTCTGCATGTCAGGCATCCAGTTAACGGTACTTTGAACTGCCATGAAGGGTCTCCCGGCGGTAAGGTTTTCTTGATCGGCGCGCACATCTAGGCATCAAAAGTAAGGCGTTTCAGTATCATTTTTTCGCGGCGCATGGATTTTTGGCAGTGCAGGGGTTCTTCGCCGCGCAAGGGTTTTTGGCAGCGCAAGGATTGGTTTTTGCTGAACCAGCTTTTGGCCTGAAATTTTTCTGCACTTCAGCGGTGTAGGCGGTCAACGCAGCCAGTTCACGCGAGTCCCAAGCCAGTGGTTTTGAAGCCATAGGTACGACCAGGCAAAGCTGCACCATTTCATCCAGGCTTATTTTCTTGAGGCCGCCTTTGTCGCTCGCCATTTGAACGAAGTGCGGGTAAGGCTGTGCAAAAGTGTTGGCAAACAACGCACCGCCCACGTGGCAGGTATTGCAGGACAGACCGTTGGTGCTAAGTTTGGGGCTGACGTACAACTGTTTACCCAGCGCAATCAGTTCGGCTGGTTTGCCCTTTGCCAGTTTTGTGCCCGCAGGGCGCGTTACCAATTTGGGATCTATTTTGTCGCCTGCAGCGCAGGGACTTTTTGCTGCACAAGGATTCTTTGCTGCACAAGGGTTTTTGGCGGCACAAGGGTTTTTGGCGGCACATGGGTTCATCTTGCGCGGGGCGCAGGGATTGCGCGCTGCACAGGGGCTTTGCGCAAAGGCTGCCGGGCCGCTGCATGCAATGCCAAAAAGGGAAGCCAGAATGGCGGAACGAATGGCCGAGGGGTTTGAACTCATGATGATCTCCTTGAGACAGGTCACGCACAGGGCGACATTTGCCCTGTCTGCTTAGTCGCGCCAGTCGCTCATTTCTTGCACTCTGGGTTCATTTTTATTTGTAACGCGGTCATGGGAACCGCTTGCCGGCGAAACCGCTGCGGACGATCTGGCCTCATGGCGTGTGATGCGCACGCAAGGCCTGCCCAAACGCGCGCGAGAACTAAAGCAAGCCATGATCGCCTACCTCAGACGCACGGCTCATAGAACGAGACGAATGATTCAAAACAACTCTTTCCCGCCTGTAAGCGACGCTGCCATGCTGCCGACTAATTTGAAGAAACGTCGCTCCCGAAATTCGGCGTAAGCCCTTAACCCTCTTCAAGGACTGATGCATGGTTGCAGGAAAAGCCGCACTGATCACCGGATCGACCAGCAGAATCGGTCGGGGTATCGCCGAATGTTTTGCCCGCAAGAGCAGCTGCATCGTCCTCAACCGTATAGCCGATGCCGCGGAAATTGAGGCCACTCGCGCGCTTGACGGCCCAGCGGTCTGACGGTACGGAGGCCCCTCGTGGTCTTCATTTCATAAGGCAGCAAAGGATTGCCGACTTCCCGGTCAGGTGGTTCTGGTGATGCAGGGCGGCGGCGCACTGGGCGCTTTTCAGGCCGGCGCGTTTACGAGGCCATGCACGAGGCGGGCATTGAGCCGGACTGGGTGGTCGGCAGCTCGCTTGGCTGAAAAGATGCCCTCAACGATAACGGGTTCAAATTTGGAATTGCTGTGCGGCAGGCGCTTCAGGCGGTGCGGAACACGGCAAGATTGGCCGTTGCCTGCGCCAGGCCGCTGATGACATCGCCGACGACGATGATGGCCGGGCTGGCCATGCCGGCCGCACTGATGGCAGCGGCCAGCGTGCCCAGCGTGGCGGTGATGTGGCGCTGTGTGGCCAGGGAGGCGTTCTGGATCACGGCAACCGGGGTGGCGGCAGGCAGGCCCATCAGCAATTCATTCTGGATGCGTTCGGCGCCGCTGACGCCCATGTAGACTACCAGCGTGAGCCGGGCGCTGTGGGCGGTGGCGGCCAGCGCCCGCCAGTCGGTGCCGGCATCACCGGGTTTGGCGTGGCCCGTCACGAACACCACGCCGTGTGCATGCTGGCGGTGCGTCAGCGGCACGCCCAGCGAGGTCACTGCCGCCAGCCCGGCGGTGATGCCGTTGATGACTTCCACTTCAATGCCGGCTTCGCGCAAATGCTCGACTTCCTCGCCGCCACGGCCAAAAATGAACGGGTCGCCGCCCTTGAGGCGGACGACGGTTTCACCTTCTTTGGCGGCCGTCAGCATGAGTTTTTCAATAAAATTCTGCGGCGTGGATTTGCAGCCGCCGCGCTTGCCGACATGCACGATGCGGGCGCCGGGCTGCGCAAAAGCCACGATCTCGTCGCTGACCAGGTCATCGACAAACAGCACGGTGGCGCGCTGGATCGCCTTCATGGCCTTGATGGTGAGCAGTTCCGGGTCGCCGGGGCCGGCCCCTACCAGGGTGCATTTGCCGTAGCCGCTAAGGGTGATGTGCTCGTTTTTCATAGTTGCCTGATCAGAAGCATGATGTGTGCCACCTGCTGGGAAATCGAGGTCGGCAGGGGGCTTTTCCCTGTCAGCACCGATTGAATGTAGGCCGCTGTGCTGGCGGCATCAATCTCTTTGGGAAGATCCGGCACCGAGGGCAGGGTTCCCCTGACGCCTTCTTCGTTCAGCACGCGTTGACCCTTGATAAAGCCCTGCATTTGCGGCGAGCGGCGCGGGTCGGCCACGCCTTCGCCTTCGGTGCCGCGCAGCAGCAGCGCGTTGGCCTTGACCCGCTCGAATGTGGCGGCCATCGAAAGGGCGTATTCCGGATGGGTGTAGCTGCTGACGACGAGCGACTTGCCTTCAACCGGATTGATCAGCTTGACCAGGCTGTGTGCCGGATTGCGCAGGCCCAGCAGGCGCCGCACGTCGAGCAGGCGCTTGAGGGCCGGGCTGAGCAACTCGGTCGGCGCAAAAGCCACTTCGCCAGATGCTATTTTTTTAATAGCTGTTAGCGAAGGAATACCAAGCGCTGCAAGCACTTCGGATGAGAAAACACGTTTGTTTTCGGTGGGCGTTCCATGCACCAGGACGCTCACGCCCTCGCGCGCCAGCAGCAGCGCCAGCAGCGGCGTGAGCACCGGCAGTTTGCGGGCGCCGTTGTAGCTGGGCAGCACCACCGTGGCGGTAGCGCTGGCGGGCAGCAGCTTGATGCGCTGATGCATGGCATCCATGAAGCCGGCCATTTCTTCGGGCGTTTCGCCCTTGACGCGCATGGCGATGCAAAAGCCGCCAATTTCCAGGTCGCTGACCGTGCCGTCGAGTACCTGGCCCAGCAGGTCGGCTGCCTGCTCGCGCGTCAGGGGACGTGCGCCGTCTTTTCCGCGCCCGATTTCTTTGAGGTAGTGACTGATTCCCATGGCGCGATTGTCGGTGAATGCAGATGACTTTGCGTTATGAGCTTAAGCCTGCTGTTTGATCGGGATGACGGTGCGAGCCGATGCGCTCGTGTGGGGCATATCGCTACGGGCATCACGCACCCGGCGCTTGAGCTCGGGAATGCAGGAGCCGCAGTTGGTGCCGCACTTCAGGCTGTCCTGCAGTGAAGCCAGCCGTGCTTCATCGGTGGCCGAGGCGGCGTCTGCACTCTGGCTCAAACGATGCAGGTACTCGTCAATGGCGAGGTCACTGACATTGAAGCAGCTGCACACCGGCTTGCCGCGCGACTGCACGGCCACGGGCGGTTTGGCGCCCGGCAGCAGCAAGAGCCTGCCATAGGCCTGCGCGGGAAGCTCTTCTTTGAGCAGCGTGGCGATCCAGCTTTGGGCGCTGGTGTCGCCGGCCAGCACGAAACCGGTCAGCTCGGCCTCTTCGCCATGGCGGGCCAGCCGAATGGAGCGATGCTGGCCTTTTTTCTTGTCGGCATAGCGCAGTGAATCGCTGCCATTCAGACCAAGGATGCGCTCCAGCTCAGCCAGCATGGCTGGGGGCGGCGCTTCATGACCGGCAGCGCGAAACAGCACGCCGGTGCGTTCAGTGCCGCCTCCAGTCAACGGCGTGTTGTTGGAAAAAGGCACGCAGCTGGTGAAGGCGAACGCGCTCATCAGCGGCTTGAGCTGTTCGCGCGCGGCCAGCGCATCGCCTTCGGGCAGCCAGGCCATCGCCAGCAGTGACCAGGGCAGTTCGGCTTTCAGGATCTTGACGGCCGCATGCTTGAGTTCGGGCTGTTTGGAACTTGGGCAGAAAGCCGAGGTGGTCAGGGCATTGACGCCGGCGAGCGGCTGGCCGATGCTGGACAGGCCGCTCAGGTATTCGCCGCCCCAGTGCATCGCCATGAAGGCCTGGCTCAGCGCCACTTCGCTTGACGCCTGCACCGGCACGACGATGGAGCCGCGTTTGGAGGTGACATGCACCAGGTCGCCTTCTTTCAGCTGGCGGCGCGCCATGTCCTGCGCATTGATCTGCACAGAGGGCTCCGCCACATGGCCAAACAGGCGGCCCAGCGTTCCGGTGCGGCTCATGCCGTGCCACTGGTCGCGCAGGCGGCCGGTCGTCAGCGAGAACGGGTAGCGGGACTCGCGTGCTTCGGCGACGGGCTTGTACACGGTGTTGACGAAGCGCGCCCTGCCGTCGGCTGCCGGAAAAATGCCGTCTTCGTAGAGCCGCACCTTGCCCGTGGTTTCACCTTCCTTGAGCGGCCATTGCCGGGGCGCCTGTTCCAGCATGGCGTAGCTCATGCCGGTGATGTCCAGATCCCGGCCGCGTGTCGATTCGCGGTGTTCGTTCCAGATCGATTCAGCGGTGGGGTAGTTGAACAGCGTATCGCTCCTTCCCCCTTTGGGGGAAGGCTGGGATGGGGGCGGGCTTGATGGGTTGGCGGTGCTACCCCCACCCCAGCCCTCCTCCAGCGGGGGAGGGCGTAAAACGGGCGCCGGGAGTAATGCCTCCAGGCGCCTTGCAAAATCGACCGCAATCGACCAGTCATGGCGGGTTTCACCGGGCGCTGCCACCGCGGGCCGGACCCGGCTGATGCGGCGTTCGCTGTTGGTCACGGTGCCGGTCTTTTCGCCCCAGGTGGTGGCCGGCAGCAGCAGGTCGGCCCAGGCGCAACTGGCGGTGGTGGCAAAGGCTTCCTGCACGATGACCAGTTCGGCGCGCTCCAGCGCACGGCGCACCGTGGTCTGGTCGGGCATGGACTGCGCCGGATTGGTGCAGGCAATCCAGAGCGCCTTGATCTCGCCATCGGCGGCGGCCTGGAACATCTCGACGGCGGTTTTGCCCGGCTTATCGGGCACGCTTGCTACGCCCCAGAGCGCAGCGACTTCGGCGCGGTGCGCCGGGTTGGACAGGTCGCGGTGGCCGCTTATCAGGTTGGCCATGCCGCCGACTTCGCGCCCGCCCATGGCATTGGGCTGGCCGGTGAGGGAAAAAGGTCCGGCGCCGGGCTTGCCGATCTGCGCGGTAGCCAGGTGCAAATTGATCAGCGCGGCGTTTTTGGCCGTGCCGCTGCTGGACTGGTTCAGGCCCTGGCAATACAGGCTGAGCGTGGCGCCCGAGGTGGCGAACAGCCGGGCTGCGGCGAACAGGTCTTCCTTTTGGATACCGCAGATCTGGGCCACCAGGTCGGGCGTGCAGTCGCGCACCGTGGCTTTCAATGCCTCGAAATCTCGGGTATGCGCGGCGATATAGGCCGGGTCTGTCCAGCCTTCCCACAGCATGATGTGCAGCATGCCGTTGAAGAGCATCACATCGGTGCCGGGCTGCAGCGGCAGGTAGAGGTCGGCAATTTCAGCGGTGTCGGTGCGGCGCGGGTCCACATAAATGATCTTGAGCGCCGGATTGGCGGCTTTGGCGTCTTCAATGCGGCGGAACAAAATCGGATGCGCATAGGCGGTGTTGCTGCCGACGATGAACAGGCACTGCGCATGGTTCACGTCGTCGTAGCAGGCTGGCGGCGAATCGGCGCCCAGCGTCTGCTTATAGCCGGCCACCGCGCTGCTCATGCACAGGCGCGAGTTGCTGTCGATGTTGTTGGTGCCGATCAGGCCCTTGGCCAGCTTGTTGAAGACGTAATAGTCTTCGGTCAGCAGCTGGCCTGAAATGTAGAAACCGACGGCGTCGGGGCCATGCTCTTTGATGATTCGCGCAAAGCTTTCGCTCGCAAAGTCCAGCGCGCTGTCCCATGACACCCTTTGGGGCGCTTCATGCCGATGCGCGCGCTGCATCGGATGCAGCAGCCGCGTCTGCCGCGTGACCGGCGCCGAGGCCGTCAGATGCAGGGTGGAACCTTTGGTGCACAGCCGCCCGAAGTTGGCCGGATGCTCCGGGTCGCCCCGGACACCGGTGATGTCGGCGCCTTGCGATTCGATGATCACGCCACAGCCGACGCCGCAATAGGGACAGGTTGATCGCGTTTCAGTCATGGCGGCTCCAGCAGGCTTCATTGAAAAGGGCGTGTTCAAGGGCTGTGAGGTGCCTGCACAGCGAAGGTCTGGTCGCCGACCGCGCCCGTCGAGGCGCCCGGCCCGGCACGGGGTGCCAGCAGATCAATTGCCAGCGTGGCGAGCTCGACCGAGT
Source organism: Polaromonas sp. (assembly GCA_039925285.1). Taxonomy (GTDB): domain Bacteria; phylum Pseudomonadota; class Gammaproteobacteria; order Burkholderiales; family Burkholderiaceae_C; genus Polaromonas. The sequence goes on along the minus strand of JBDSZF010000234.1, from coordinate 2,321 downwards.
CGAGGAACACCTCGCCCGCATCGACCTTGCAGGAAAACCTGGGCGTGCAGCCTTCGTCGGGCGCCCGGGCGCAGCCGTCGGCCAGGCCGATGTTCATGTTGTGCAGCGGACAGGCGACAGTTTCGCCAAAGACAATGCCCTGGCTCAGCGGGCCGCCCTTGTGCGGGCAGCGGTCGAGCAAGGCAAAAACCTTGTCTTCGCTGTTTCGAAAAACGGCAACATCCATGCCCTGCGGGCGTGATACCCGGCGTGAGCCGAGCACGGGGATGTCATTGACCAGGCAGATTTTTTTCCATTCACTCATTGTGGTTCTCCATCTATCCAAGAATTCGTGCGTACAGGCTGGTGACGCGATCCATCACTTGCAGCAGGTTTTCGCTGGTGACAAACACATCGGATGCGGCTTTGGGGCTGTTGACCCGCGCTTTCAGGGCAGTGTCGAAAAACAGCCCCTGGCCATCGGCCAGCACCAGCGTCTGCCTGATCTCCGGGCTCGCTTCAGGTGCGTTGCGCAGCAGTTCCAGCGCTGGAATGAATTCTTCCCTTGCCTTGGCCATTTCACGCTGGCTGACCGCAGTGTCCACACTGCAGGTGTTGGCAAGGTAAAACTGCGCCATGCGCTGGCAGCCTGCCTGGTTGATCGCGTCGCCCAGATTGCTCACCTGGGCGTAGCTTGCGCCTGCTGCCAGGGCCAGGGTGGCGCCGCAAAAGGTGCGGCGGATGAAGGCACTTTTCATCATGCGCTTCTCAGGCAGGGATGGCTGTGAACTGGCGGGTGTCCACGGCGGCATCCTTGGCGTCAAACCATGGATCGGGCTCGCCGTCGAGGCTGAACTGTAGCCGCTCCGACAGCGCTTTGCGGCCCTCTGCGTCGTCCAGGATATGCTTTTTGACATGGTCCAGGCCGACGCGATGAATGTAGTGCACGGTCCGTTCGAGGTACCAGCCTTCCTCCCGGTAGAGCTGCAGGAAGGCACCGGTGTATTCCAGCACCTCCGCGGAGGTCTTGACCTTGACGAGAAACTGGGCCACTTCGGTCTTGATGCCGCCGTTGCCGCCCACATAGATTTCCCAGCCCGAATCGACGCCGATCACGCCGACGTCCTTGATGCCCGATTCAGCGCAGTTGCGCGGGCAGCCGCTGACGGCCAGCTTGACCTTGTGCGGCGAGTACATCGCCCACAGCGCGTGTTCGAGGTCTTTGCCCATTTGCGTGCTGTCCTGTGTGCCAAAGCGGCACCACTCGCTGCCGACGCAGGTCTTGACCGTGCGCAGGGCCTTGGCATACGCCAGGCCGGAGGGCATGCCGATGTCTTTCCAGACGTTTTGCAGGTCTTCCTTTTTCACGCCCAGCAGGTCGATGCGCTGGCCGCCGGTGATCTTGACGGTAGGGATCTTGTACTTGTCGGCGGCATCCGCAATGCGGCGCAGCTCATCCGGCGTGGTGTGGCCGCCCCACATGCGCGGGATCACGCTGTAAGTGCCGTCCCGCTGGATGTTGGCGTGGCTGCGCTCGTTGATGTAGCGGCTTTGCGGGTCATCCTTGGCCTGCTTGGGCCAGCTGCTGATCAGGTAGTAGTTGATGGCCGGGCGGCAGCTGGCGCAGCCGTTGGGTGTGCGCCATTCCAGGAACTGGTAAACCGCGGGAATCGTGAGCAGCTTGTTGGCGCGGATGGCGTCGCGCACCGCCTGGTGGCCGTGGTCGGTGCAGCCGCACATCGCCTTGAGCTTGGGCGTGGCCGAGTAGTCGCCGCCGGCGGTGAACATCAAGATCTGTTCGACCAGCCCGGTGCAGGAGCCGCACGAGGCGCTGGCCTTGGTGTGCTTGCGCACTTCGTCCAGCGTGAACAGGCCTTTGTCCTTGATGGCCTTGCAGATGGCGCCTTTGGTCACGCCATTGCAGCCGCACACTTCGGCTTCATCGGGCATGGCGGCGGCCTTGCTGTGGCCTTCATGGCCGACGTCGCCGATGTTGGATTCGCCAAACATCAGCTTGTCGCGGATGCCTTCGATGCTGCGGCCGTCGCGCAGCAGCTTGAAATAGTAGCTGCCATCGACCGTGTCGCCATAGAGGCAGGCGCCAATCAGCTTGTCGTCCCTGATGACCAGCTTTTTGTAAACGCCGCCGAAAGGGTCGCTCATGACGATTTCCTCGGCGCCTTCGCCGCCCATGAATTCGCCGGCACTGAAGAGATCGATGCCGGTGACCTTGAGCTTGGTCGAGGTCAGCGAGCCGGTGTAGCGGCCAATGCCGAACTCCGCCAGGTGGTTGGCCAGCACCTTGCCCTGCTCGAACAGCGGCGCCACCAGGCCGTAGGCAA
>JBDSZF010000233.1:0-2741 GCA_039925285.1 Polaromonas sp. | reverse complement strand
AGACGTGATGGGCGCCGCACAAACCGGCACCGGCAAAACCGCTGCTTTCACGCTGCCCTTGCTGCAGCGCATGATGAAGCACGAGAACGCCTCGACCTCGCCGGCACGCCACCCCGTGCGGGCGCTGGTGTTGCTGCCGACCCGCGAGCTGGCGGTCCAGGTGGCCGAGCAGGTCAAGCTCTATGCCAAATACACCAACCTCAACAGCACTGTGGTGTTTGGCGGCATGGACATGAAGCCGCAGACGCTGGAACTCAAAAAAGGCGTTGAAGTGCTGGTCGCCACGCCGGGCCGCCTGCTCGATCACATCGAAGCCAAAAACACCGTGCTCAACCAGGTCGAGTACGTGGTGCTCGACGAAGCCGACCGCATGCTCGACATCGGCTTTCTGCCCGACCTGCAGCGCATCCTGAGCTACCTGCCCAAGCAGCGCATCACGCTGCTGTTTTCCGCCACCTTCTCGCCCGAGATCAAGCGCCTGGCGGCTAGCTTCCTGCAGGACCCGGTCACGATTGAAGTGGCGCGTTCCAACGCCACCGCCTCCACGGTCGAGCAGCATTTCTACAGCGTCAGCGCCGACGACAAGCGCCGCGCCCTGCACCAGATCCTTAAAGCACGCGGCATGAAGCAGGCGTTTGTCTTTGTCAACAGCAAACTCGGCTGCGCGCGCCTGGCCCGCTCGCTGGAGCGCGAAGGCCTCAAAACCACCGCGCTGCACGGCGACAAAAGCCAGGACGAACGGCTCAAGGCGCTTGAGGCCTTCAAATCAGGCGAGGTTGATCTGCTGGTCTGCACCGACGTGGCGGCTCGCGGGCTGGACATCAAGGACGTTCCGGCGGTGTTCAACTTTGACGTTCCGTTCAACGCCGAAGACTATATCCACCGCATTGGCCGCACCGGCCGCGCCGGCGCCTCGGGCCTGGCCGTGAGCTTTGTCGCCAGCAGCGACCAGCGCCTGGTCACCGATATTGAGAAACTGATCAAGACCAAGATCGAGATCGAACCCATGGAGTTCGAGGAAGATACCCCGCGCATCAGCGAGCAGGGCCGCATCAACGACGGCCGCCGCATGTACCGCCAAGGCGAGGAGGGCGGCGCGCCTGAATCCCGTCAGCCCCGGGATCGTACCGAGCGCCGGGAACGCCGCGAATACATGCCGCATCGCCCGCCGGCAGCCTCGCGCGATCCGTTTTTTGACCGGCCTTATGAGCCCAGCGCTCCGGCAGAGTCATTGCCTTCCTGGGAAACCGCGGCAAAATCCAATCCTGCGCGCAACGGTGTTTCGGCCAACATCAAGCCCAAGAAGAAAATCGCCGCGCTGTTCAAGTCTTCCTGACTTGCTGCTGGAGTCGGGGGCATGGGTCCCGGGTCAAGCCCGGGATGACAACTCCCTGTCATTGCGGCCCCGGATCAAGTCCGGGGTTTCAGCACCCGCCATCCATGTCTCGCATTCCCTGCCAGACGTCAGCCCCTGCCTACGATGCCTGGCGCGGCTGTCCGCTTCCTCATTCGCAGAGGCGCTGTACGCTATCGACATGATGGCCGCACCCACTCCACGACTCCGGGCCCTGGCTGCCCTTGGGCTTTCCATTCTCCAGAAAATTTACCGTCCTTTGTGGCGTGCCGTGAACCAGTGGATTGCTGCCGATGGGCTGCGCATGAGTGCGGCGATGTCGTTTTACGGCATTCTGAGCCTGGCGCCGCTGCTGGTCCTGCTGGTGGCGGTGATGGGCTGGTGGCTGGACCGCAGCTTTATTGAAAGCAGCCTGGTCGAGCAGATCCGCAGCGTCATTGGCGAGCAGGGCGCGCAGGTCGTCCAGCAGGCAATGACCAGCGCCAAGGAACCCTCGGAAGGCATCACGGCATCCCTGTTTGCATTTGGGCTGCTGCTCTCGGGCGCTACCGGTGTTTTTGCAGAACTGCAGGACGCTTTTGAGCGCCTGTGGCGGCAAGGCAGTGGAGAGGCTCCCCGGCAGGAGTGGTGGTACGGCGCCTCCTTGCGCCTGCGCGGCGTTGCCTACATCCTGGCGCTGGGATTTTTGCTGCTGGTATCGCTGGCCGTAGCGACCTTCACCAACCTGCTGTCGGGCTGGGCAGGCACTTATCTGCCGATTGAAAAAGTGGTCTGGGTGATTAACGAGGGGGTTTCGATTACTTTTTGCGTTGCGCTGTTCCTGGGCCTCATGAGGATGAGTTCGGGCCCCAAGCCGGCCTTGCGTTTCCTGGTGATGGGCTCCGTGGCCGGGGCTATTTTGTTTCAGGTCGGCAAATACCTGATGGCTTATTACCTGTCCACCGCCGCCGTGGTGTCGGCCTATGGCGCGGCAGGTTCATTGGTTGTGATCCTGATGTGGATTTATTTCTCGTCCGGTGTGCTGCTGCTGGCCGCCAGCATGGCGCGCGCATGGGCTGATGAGGCGAAGCTGGCCGAGGAAAACAAGGCTTCGTCAGTTTTGGCGGCGTAGGAAGACATGGGTTGCGGGTGCTGAAACCCCGGACTTGATCCGGGGCCGCAATGACAGGGAGCTGTCATCCCGGGATCCATCTCAGCAGCGTTAAAGAATCTGCGAATACAGGTCATCCCAAAGATGGTTGTCTTTCTCGATCAACACAATCTTCCAGTCACGTTTCCAGTTTTTAAGCTGTTTTTCACGCTGTATGGCCGCTTCGATGGATTCGGTGGCTTCAAACCAGACCAATTGATGCACTGCGTAGCGCGCAGTAAAGCCATCGCACAACTG
>JBDSZF010000232.1:0-5870 GCA_039925285.1 Polaromonas sp. | reverse complement strand
TGGTCAAAGCGGATTCGCTTGTCCAGAAAAGCGGCAACCGCAATCTCGTTGGCCGCATTGAGCACGGCCGTGCTGCCCACCGGTGCGTTGAGCACTTCCCAGGCCAGCGGCAGGCCCGGAAAACGCGTCTCATCCGGCACCTCGAACGTCATGTTGGCCAAATTCCTGAAATCCAGCGCCTTGGCGCCCGAATGGATCCGCTCTGGCCACGCCAGGCCATAGGCAATCGGCACGCGCATGTCTGGCGTTCCCAGCTGGGCGACCACAGAGGTGTCGTAATACTGCACCATGGAATGGATGATGCTCTGCGGATGGATGACCACTTCTATTTGCGCTGGCGTGAGTCCGAACAGATATTTCGCTTCAATAACCTCCAGCGCCTTGTTCATCATGGTGGCCGAATCGACCGAAATCTTGCGGCCCATGACCCAGTTCGGATGCGCGCAGGCTTCGTCGGGCGTCACATGGCGCAGGCTGGCCGGCTCGCGGGTACGAAACGGCCCGCCTGACGCCGTCAGGATGATCTTTTCAACCCGCTGCGACCAGCTCGCCGGATCATCCGGCAAGGACTGGAAAATGGCGGAATGCTCACTGTCAATCGGCAGCAGCTTCGCACCGCCTGCGAGCACGGCCTGCATGAACACGTCGCCCCCCACCACCAGCGCTTCCTTGTTGGCCAGCAGCAGGCGCTTGCCGGCCCTGGCGGCGGCCATGCACGGCGGCAAACCGGCAGCACCGACAATCGCCGCCATCACGGCATCGACGAGTTCATGCGAAGCTATCATTTCAAGAGCATCTTGATCTGATAGAACCTGGACATCCAGTCCATTTGCCTTGATTTTTTCGGCCAGCAAGCGGGCATGCGGCTGACTCACCATGACGGCATACCGTGGCTTGAATTGCGCGCACTGCGCCAGCAGCAGATCAACCTGGGTTGCCGCGCTGAGGGCAAAGACCTCAAAACGCTCTGGATGGCGGGCAATCACATCCAGGGTACTGACGCCTATGGAACCGGTGGATCCCAGGATGGTGATGCGCTGCTTTTGAAAAGTCATGAAGTAAAAATAAGACCGAAAATGCAAAAATGCCTACAGGGTGACCAGCATCATGGCCAGCGGCAAGGTGGGCAGCAAGGCATCCACGCGATCGAGCACGCCGCCATGACCGGGCAGCAAGCCACTGGAATCCTTGACACCGGCGCTGCGCTTGACGAGAGACTCGACCAGATCCCCCACCACGCTCATGGCAGCCATAAAAATGACCGCCAGCAGCATCAGGGCCATGCCATGGCGCTGGGCCAGCTGGCTGTAGAGCGACTCGCCACCCCACAGGAACCAGGCCAGCGACAGTGCCACCACACCAGCCATGCCACCCCATACGCCTTCCCAGCTTTTGCCGGGACTGATGGAAGGCGCCAGCTTGCCTTGGCTGAATCGTCCACCCCATGTGCGACCTGCAAAATAGGCAAAAATGTCGGCTACCCAGACCAGCACCAGGACCGAGAGCAAAAATTCGATGCCCATGAACCGTGCCTGCGCAATCGCCAGCCAGGCCAGCCACAGCGCGATCAATCCGCCCGCCAGACGCAAGGCCTTGGGAATGCGCGGCCAGCCGGCAACACCGGAGCGCAGCAGCCAGCCGCCTGCCAGCACCCAGGCCGCGCCGGCAAGCGCCCACAGCAGGGGCAGCGGTTTTTCAAGCAAACCACCATACCACGACAAACCGCACGCCAGCACGGATAGCGCAGCAAGCCCGAGCGAGCCGACAGGACCGAATGTATTGAGCCGCCCCCATTCCCAGGCGCCAGCGGCAATCATCAGCAAGGCCAGCGCGCAAAAAGGAAGCGGCGTTTTGTAGAAAAGTGCAGGCAGCAAAATCGCCAGCAGGATGATCGCCGTGATGACACGTTGTTTAAGCATCAGGCAGCCTTTTCATTGAGAGGAGCGATGGCCGCCAAGCTGAGCCGAGGTCTGGCCGAAGCGCCGCTCGCGGGCGCTATAAGCGGCCATCGCCTGGTCCAGTGCTGCCTCGTCAAATTCAGGCCATAGCTTGTCGGAAAAATACAGCTCTGAATACGCCGCCTGCCAAAGCAGGAAGTTGCTGATGCGTAATTCGCCACCCGTGCGAATCAGCAAATCAGGGTCAGGCACATGCGCGAGCGCCATGGCCCGGTCCAGTGACTGTTCGGTGATGGCTTCGCCCCGGCTGGCCAGCTTTTGGGCTGCCTGGGCAATATCCCAGCGTCCGCCATAGTTGAAACACACATTGAAGATCAGGCGCTGATTACCCGCCGTGCTGAGTTCGGCCTGCGCCAGGCCTGCCTGAACCTTTTCGGAAAGTCGCTGGCGATCACCGACAAAGTGAAGCTGGACCCCATTGGCGTTCAGGCTGGGCACCTGTTTGGCCAGGGCAAATACCAGCAGATCCATCAAACCAGACACTTCTTCAGAAGGCCGGTTCCAGTTTTCGGATGAAAACGCAAAGACCGTCAGCACACCAATGCCGCGCTCCAGGCAGGCCTTGACGCAGCGGCTCAATGCATCGACACCCTGTTTGTGGCCAGCGATGCGGGGTAAAAATCGTTTATTGGCCCAACGACCATTGCCATCCATGACGATGGCGACATGGTGCGGAACCATCAAAGCGGATTTGGCCATGGTCAGTTCAGGCCAGACGCAGTGAGCTCAAACCGCCATGATGTCTTGTTCCTTGCCAGTGACCAGTTTGTCAACATCGGCAATAAAACGGTCGGTGAACTTCTGGATCTCTTCCTGCGAACGGCGCTCGTCGTCTTCTGAAGCCAGTTTTTCCTTGACCAGTTTCTTGACCCCGTCATTGGCATCGCGACGCAGGTTGCGAATCGCCACCTTGGCATGCTCGCCTTCGGCACGCACGACTTTGGTAAGTTCCCGGCGGCGCTCTTCGGTCATGGCCGGCATGGGAACGCGAATCAAATCACCTTGCGATGCCGGGTTGAGTCCCAGATCGGAATCGCGAATGGCTTTTTCGATCTTGGCACCCATGCCTTTTTCCCACGGTGAAACGCTGATGGTGCGCGCATCGAGCAGTGCCACATTGGCGACCTGGCTGATCGGCACCATGGAGCCGTAGTAGTCCACCTGCACGGTATCGAGCAGGCCAGGATTGGCACGACCGGTGCGGATTTTGGTCAGGCTGTGCTGGAACGATTCCAAGGATTGCTGCATTTTTTGCGTTGCCTGCTGCTTGATCTCAACAATGCTCATGGTCGAATCTCCTGATGACTAAATTCAAAAAAATGCAAAATTTGTAATTGGTACGCCTTCGTACCCAGGCCGGAATCAGACGTGAACCAGGGTTCCTTCGTCCTCGCCCATCACGACGCGCTTGAGCGCGCCGTGCTTGAAGATGCTGAAGACCTTGAGCGGCAGCTTCTGGTCGCGGCACAGTGCAAATGCCGTGGCATCCATCACTTCAAGATTTCTGCCCATGGCCTCATCAAAAGTAATGCTGGTGTAGCGCGTTGCCGTCGGATCTTTCTTCGGGTCAGCAGTGTACACACCATCGACTTTGGTCGCCTTCAGGACGATTTCAGCGCCAATTTCAGCGCCGCGCAAAGCCGCCGCCGTGTCGGTGGTAAAGAAAGGGTTGCCAGTGCCAGCCGCAAAAATAACGACCTTGCCTTCTTCCAGATACTGGAGCGCCTTTGGCCGCACATAGGGCTCAACGACACGCTCGATGACGATGGCGGACATCACGCGGGCAATCAGCCCGGCCTTGTTCATGGTGTCACCGAGGGCGAGTGCATTCATCACGGTCGCCAGCATGCCCATGTAGTCGGCAGTGGCTCGGTCCATGCCGACGGACCCCCCTGCCACCCCACGAAAGATGTTGCCGCCGCCAATGACGACAGCCACCTCGACGCCCATGCGGGTGATCTCGGCGATTTCTTCCACCATGCGGACGATCGTGGCATGGTTGATGCCGAAGGCATCATCGCCCATCAAGGCCTCACCTGACAGTTTTAACAAGATCCGCTTGTAGGCTGGCATGTGGGGGCTTTCGTGATGGGGTGGATGAATGAAAAAAACAACCTTCCGGCTGGACTGGAAGGCTTAAGCGCCTTTGGCTGCGGCCACCTGGGCTGCAACTTCAGCGGCGAAGTCGTCAACCTTCTTTTCGATGCCTTCGCCGACGACATACAGCGTGAAGGATTTGACGGTAGTCGCCTTTTCCTTGAGCATCTGCTCAACGGTCTGCTTGTCGTTCTTGACGAAGGTCTGGTTGTTCAGGCTGACTTCTTTCAGGTATTTCTGAACGCCACCCTCGATGCGCTTGGCCACGATTTCAGCGGACTGAACGGGCTTGCCAGCAGCTTGAGCCACAGAAGCATCTTCTGCCGCTTTGGCCGCAGCCACCGAGCGCTCTTTGGCGACCAGTTCAGCGGGTACATCGGCGCTGGACAGGGCCACCGGCTTCATGGCGGCCACATGCATGGCAACATCCTTGGCAGCAGCTTCGTCACCTTCAAACTCGACCACCACACCGATACGCGTACCGTGCAGGTAAGCCGCTGCCTTGCCACCAGCAAAGCGTTTGAAACGGCGCACGCTCATGTTTTCGCCAATCTTGCCGATCAGACCCTTGCGCACGTCTTCCAGCGTCGGGCCAAAGCCTTCCATTGCAAGCGGCAGGCCACCCACGGCAGCCAAATCGGCGGGGTTGTGCTTGGCAATGCCTTCAGCGACCGCATTGGCGAAAGCCAGGAAGCTGTCGTTTTTGGTCACGAAGTCGGTTTCGCAGTTGATTTCGACCAGCGCAGCGACATCGCCTTCGCGGGCCAGAGCCACCACACCTTCAGCCGTGACACGGGAAGCAGCCTTGCCAGCCTTGCTGCCCAGCTTGACGCGCAGCAGTTCTTCGGCTTTTTCGAAATCACCTTCTGCCTCGGTCAGTGCTTTTTTGCACTCCATCATCGGGGCGTCGGTTTTAGCGCGCAGTTCAGCGACCATCTTTGCAGTAATTGCAATTGCCATTTTTAATTCTCCGTATTTCGTTTTGACCTGGAGTTGTGCTTTAACGCAGCACCGCTCTATCTTGTTGGGTTGTGAAAAAGGGGCTACGCGAGCCCCTTTTACGCGTCTGGCGTAGCGCCAATAACTTCTTAGGCTGCGGCGTTGTCCACTTCGACAAACTCATCCGAACCTTCAGCCGACACGGCCTTGACGACGTCGTCCATGGCGCTGGCACGGCCTTCGATGACAGCGTCAGCCAGACCGCGAGCGTACAACTCAACAGCCTTGGAGGAGTCGTCATTGCCCGGAATCACGTAGTCGATGCCAATAGGCGAGTGATTGGTATCGACCACACCGATCAGGGGAATGCCCAGCTTCTTGGCTTCCAGAATCGCGATCTTGTGGAAACCCACGTCGATCACAAAAATGGCGTCTGGCAGTGCAGCCATGTCCTGAATGCCGCCGATGTCTTTTTCAAGCTTTTCGATTTCGCGCTTGAAAGTCAGTTGTTCTTTTTTGCTGATCGAGTCAAGACCGGCTTCCTGCTGGGCCTTCATCTCTTTGAGACGCTTGATCGAAGTCTTGACCGTCTTGAAGTTGGTCAGCATGCCACCCAGCCAGCGCTGGTCAACATAAGGAATACCGGCGCGCTGGGCTTCAGCGGCAACGGTTTCGCGAGCGGTGCGCTTGGTACCCACCATCAGGATGGTGCCGCGGTTGGCTGTCAGCTGCTTGGCGAACTTCATCGCTTCCTGGAACATCGGCAGCGATTTTTCCAGGTTGATGATGTGAATACGGTTGCGATGGCCAAAAATGTAAGGGGCCATTTTTGGGTCCCAGAAGCGGGTTTGGTGACCAAAGTGGACGCCGGCTTCC